>JAZDJM010000196.1:0-9489 GCA_043804305.1 Bacteroidota bacterium | reverse complement strand
CCAATTTCGGCATTTTTTTTATAAATATCATCCTTGAGATAAATTCCAATGCTCCCAACAAGTTCGTTATTTACAGTTATTGCAAAAAGCCTTGGTGGGGCACCATTTTTTCTTGCATTGCGGATGAAGACTTTGGCGTGTCGTTGCTCATAGGGCGAGGGAAATCCATCCCGCAGACGATCAAATATTTTTCGATTATTGGCCAAGACAGCCATTCTTGTGGCATCTGAACGCTCCCAAGGCCGTATAACTATTTCATTATCCTGTAGCATGTTATTAAAAGAAAATGTAAGGAGCCAAATTACACAAAATGTAATTAAAAAATATCCTCTAAGAATTATTGTCTCCAAATGCAAAAAAACTGGAGCGGCATCCAAGAATACGAAAGCGAGAGTGCAGCTCGTTTAATACTCGCCTTCACTCTCGCCATTTTTGTAGCTCCCCCTCTTGGACTTGAACCAAGGACCCTCTGATTAACAGTCAGATGCTCTAACCAACTGAGCTAAAGAGGAATTTTGCTCTTTTTTTTCCCTTTTTTCTCCTCTGATTAATCCCGCAACTGCGGGACTCTATCCAAAGAGCTAAAGAGAAATATTCAAGTATTTCAGCCTTCTTTTTACCAAAAGCGCTGCAAAGATACATCCATTTTTTAAATTGACAAGTATTTCAATAAAATTTGAAATTTTTTTCTGTAATTATTCTTCATTTAAAATAGCTCATCATATTTCGTCCATAAGTCATCGCCTAACTTCCAGGCGGATTGTACAACTTTGTTCCCCCATTTCATTGTATATTCGGTAAGCATGGTCCGTGCCTTTTTTGGGTCTCTTTTATGCATATTTAAAACTTCCTGCTCAAATGTTGTGCTCGTTTCAAAAATTTCTTTTTGCATTGGCCCAAAAACAGCATCCACATCATGGCGCATATCTCCCCATCTTTGGGCAGCAAGTGTACTCATCCGGTTAAATGCCCACCAGGCCGATTCTTGAGTATATCCGTTACGGCCAGGAGTTTTATAGGAAACAGGTAAATCTGAAGTTCCGGCATAAACAGGAATATAAATTGAGGTTGCAATATTATCCATAGCCAACCATTCCACACCTCCAATCATATCGGGCAGCCAGTCGCGTGATTGAATAATTGTGCCATACATGGTGTACCAACGGGCAATGGTTCGCTCGCCCAAATCGCCCCAACCACCATTTATGCGATGCAATTTAAGTTCGTCGTAAGGCATATGTGGATTTGCCAAAGGCGATATAACCGATTTCCCGTCTTTATCGGTTACTTTCAGATTTTTGGTCATATCAAATTCTGTTCCTTCGTAATAATCTTTAAAAACATTCACCATTTTTTCGAGTGTTACTAAAGTATCCGGTTTTACTGAAAAAGGATAATCAGAGGAATTTGGATCCAGTTTTAAACTTGGAGCCATCAAATCAAAGACACGCCATTCGCGTCGTCGGGCAGCAATTGAAGTTCTGCTTTCAGGTGCATAGGCATAATTGAAACGAAAAATTTCCTTCTCCGGGTTCCAATAGCCGTTTTCTCGGGCAAGCTGATAAACATTTTTTGAGGCCATAAAGTAATCTGCATTTTCCAGATCAATTTCTTTAATCGTGCTTGCATTTGCATTAACAGAAATGTGATTGTCGGGAACACGCTGAGCAGCCCAAACAGCACCAACTTTTCCGGCTCCAGGACCAACAATTTCCAAATGCCATACTTCTTTTGGATCAGAAATAGTTAAGCACTCTCCGGCATCATTCCAGCCGTATTTTTCAAGCAAAACGCCTGATAATTCAATAGCTTCACGGGCAGTGCTGCACCTTTCCAGCAAAAGCTGGCAGAGCCTCTGGCAATCTATCAATCCGGCATCGCTTTGCAATTCATCACGACCGCCGAAAGTGCTTTCGCCCATGGCCAATTGCTTATCATTCATGCTCGGATATGCAGTATTTATAAAGCCGTTGGTTTTTTCAATCTGTGGTATACTTCCTATTTCGATATGCTTATATGAAGGCATAGCTTTTGTATCGTCTTTAACTCTTTTATACATTTTTGAAACATCGGTTGCATTGTATTTTTTGGCTGGAATAATATTCATTTCTGAGCGGGTACGGTGACTGTCGTCGGTATGTGAAGTCATTACCGATCCATCAAAAGTCGCCAACTTTCCAACGGTTATAGATGTGCAGCCTTCAGGAAACCCACCTTTCCAGTCGCTTTTATCCACGCTCTGGGCATAATTACTGTATGAAAGGATGCTTAAAATAAGAATGAAAGTGTATTTTTTCATAAGTTTGTGTTTTAATTAGAAACAAAAATAAAGATAATTTTGAATTATGATTATTATTCGCTTATTGCCGGTGATTATAAGCTTTATTATTTTATCGGCACATTTTTCAAGGCTTGATTTAAGAGCCTTAGCATTTTTGTCTATAGCTTTTCCGTTATTGCTTCTCTTAAAAAAATCATGGATCCCAAATTTATTTAGGGTGGCACTGGCTCTGGCAACGCTTGAGTGGTTAAGAAGTATGTATTTTTACATACTTGACTATCAGCAGATTGAAAAATCGTGGACCAGACTTTCGATAATAATTGGGAGTGTAGCTCTTTTTACTTTGTTGTCGGCCTTGGTTTTTCAACTAAAGTCAATAAAAAACAGGTATCATTAACCCAGAATCTCAGGGTGTTTTTTCTGAATGAAAAGGGCAATTAATGCACTGGAAATTGTTCCCATAAGCAATCCTCCGATTGAAGATTGAATAAGATAATTCTCAAAAGAAAAATAGGATTCAGCATCTTCCTGACTTAATTTTCCGTTTTCAACAGCATAATTTATCGCATTTGGAAAAAATTCAGGAGAAATTATATAATTCACAAGCCATTGGTTTAAAGGATTTAACAGTATAACCACCAAAGTAATTCCAAGACCATAAACAAATCCCTGTCTCCATTCCATTTTACTTCTGTCATTTTTTCGCTTATCCAAAAAGGCCAAAACATAAACCAAAATGGCGACCAAAGCATAAAAATTTGTATAGATGGGATGCTGTTCGATTTTAGGACCATGCCAACCCATAAGTTTTTCAAAAATCATCCATACTATCATCGCTATGATAAATAGCATGCCCCATTTTAGTTCAAATTTAAATTTCATTGCAATAATTAATATTTATTAGAAACCGAATAAAGCGTTTTATTCACAAACAAATAGGCAGGTATTCTGGCTTAAAAATCTATGCTTTTGAATGAATACCAATCAGATTTCCTTCTGAATCTTCAACTATGACGACAAATCCATATTCTCCTATCGCAAATTTTGGCTTAATTACTTTACCGCCAAACTCAGTTACACGAGTAGCTTCAATTTCGCAATCTTCGCTTTGAAAATATACAACTGTACCACCTTTTCCGGGTTTCATACTTTCTGCTTTCACTAAGGCACCAGATGCAAATTCACCATTCATCACCCACGGAAAAGCAAGCATTTGTTCGTTTTTGTCAGACAAGTCCATAAACTCGCCATACTTAAATACATTGGAATAAAAATGTACAGCTCTTTTCATGTCTTCGACATAAATTTCGAACCAACCTACCACATTTTGATTTTTCATCAGTTTATAATTTGTTTTTTACTTGCCACATGGAACATCCACTATAATCATCCTCCTGTGTGTCAAAATTGTTTAGTCGTGGATGTTTCATCAGTTTATAAATTGTTTTTTAATAGTCAGATAGCCAGTCCCGATTTTTCGTGGAGAACTCACAAGCCTTATAATCATTGCCCTTTGCGTCTGAAAAAGCTTTTAGGCATGTCGCTTCATTTCAATTTATTGAGCCGTAAAATTACAACCAAAAGAATAGGAAAATCTTTGATTTTGTGTTAAATAAGTGCTAAATTAGCAGTATTCGCGACAAAAAATCTTCAAATGAAAATTATGCCCTTTAGGTAGGTGATTGCCTTACCGGAAATTAAAACCCGGTCATTCACTAGCTGACAAGTTAATTGGCCGCCTCTTTTTGAGAGTTGCAAGGCTTTAAGTTTTGTTTTGCCAAATTTATCCGACCAGTATGGAGCTAATAATGTATGTGCTGAACCCGTTACAGGATCTTCCGGAATACCCAATTGTGGTGCAAAAAACCGCGATACAAAATCAACATAATCGCCCTTTGCACTTACAATTACACCTCTTTTTCCTGCTTTTGAAATTAGGTTAAAATCGGGCTTAAAATCTTGTATTTGCTGTTTTGATTCAAAAATAAGCATATAATCCGTTTTTCCTAAATAGCATTCCAAAGGTTTTGCACCAAAGGCTTCTATTAACAAATGAGGTGTTTCAACCGCTTGATATACATCCTGCGGAAAATCGAGCTGTAATTCATCATTAATTTGATTTACGTAAAGCCAAGAGGAATATTTTGAGAAAAAAGTAACCTGATTTCCGGGAATGTTTAGGTGTTTAAATAATACATGCGCAGATGCAAGTGTAGCATGACCACACAATTCCACCTCAGCCTCTGGCGTAAACCATCTGATTTCGAAATAATTATCCTTATTGTTTTTTACAATGAAGGCTGTTTCGGGCAGATTGTTTTCAGCAGCAATGCTTTGCATCTTTTGATCATCTAACCAAAAATCCAAAACACAAACTGCGGCCGGATTGCCGCTAAATAATTTTTCCGCAAAAGCATCGACCTGATAGATTTGAATTTCCATTTGAAAATTTTTGTTGTAATTGTGTTTTAAACTTTACTTATTTGCTTACAAAATTAGAAAATCCAAACACGAAAAAAATGATATTTCCGTTACCTTTGCGAAAAAAAAATCAAAGATGATTAAATACTTCACACTAATTCTCCTTCCCTTTTTGTTGTTAATCGTAATATCGTGTGGTCCCAACAAAAAAAAAGAAGTCGATGAGGTTGTCAGTACTCCTGAACCCACGATTCTTTTTGACATTGCGGTTGATTCATTTCTGGTGCTAAAAGAAAAGATTGGCCGAAATCAAAATCTTTCTGATATTTTATTGGCTCAAAATGTTTCCTATCAGCAAATTTCGCAATTGGTAGAAATTGCAAAACCTGTTTTTGACGTTAGAAAAATTAATGTAGGCAATACTTATTATCTGATAAAAGAGCAAGACACTTTGCAAAAACTCAGGTATTTTATTTATGAGAAAAACCGTGTTGAGTATGTAGTTATCGACTTAAGCGAGCGCATAAAAGCAAGTGCCGGCCGCAAAGAAATTGTCAGGGTTTTAGACACTATTGAAGGAACAATTACTTCTTCTCTTTGGAATTCGATGGTTGAAAATAAAGTGAATCCGGAATTAGCAAACGAATTATCTGATATTTACAGTTGGACAATAGATTTCTTTGGTATCCAAAAAGGAGATAATTACCGGATTTATTACGAAAAACTGGTTGTAGATAAAGACACCTTTGGAATTGGGAGAGTTTACGCTGCAAGATTTAACCATCTAAAAACGGATTACAATGCTTTTTATTTTATTCAGGATTCTATAGGCGAATATTTTGATGAAAACGGTAAAAGCTTAAGAAAAACTTTTTTAAAGGCGCCATTAAAATTCAATCGTGTAAGTTCAAGATTTTCACATGGCCGCATGCATCCTGTTTTAAAAATAGTAAGGCCACATCATGGTGTTGATTATGCTGCAAGTGCAGGAACTCCTGTGCTCACCATTGGCGATGGTGTTGTTGTGGCAAGAGCCTACCAGTCAAACGGAGGCGGTAATTATGTTACTGTAAAACACAATGGAACTTATTCAACAACCTATATGCACTTGCAAGGCTATGCCAAAGGTATTTCGGTGGGTAAAACGGTAAAACAGGGCGATGTAATTGGCTATGTAGGAAGCACAGGTTTGTCAACCGGGCCACATCTCGATTTTAGAGTTTACAAAAACGGCCAGCCAATAGATCCGCTTAAACTAAAATCACCTTCGGCAGAACCGGTAAAGCCAAATTATTTGATTCAGTTTAATCATTTAAAAGACAGTCTGAGTAAAATACTCTACTCGATTAAAAACTAATCTACTTGCGATTGATTTGCTAAAATTGCGACAATAATTTTCTACAAACTAAATAGGAGTAAGATAATTCATTCCTTTTATTTTTTTCTGTTCAATAAATTCCTGAACATCTCCTGTTCTTTCTCTTATTTCAACCAGTGCCTTAACTATGTGCGGACTAATAAGTTCTTTTAGCCTGTTCTTAATCCGGTTTTCCATGATCAGGCTTTTTTTAAGTAAAAATATTTTATATCCACCTGAATCCCAACGATTGATGCCGTCGATATCATCTAATCTCCAGCATATTTCTTTGGTTGTTCCAATGTAGATGTTTTTTAGTTTTCCTTTTATCCGCATCGAAATAGACCAGCTTTGATTCCCTTTTGTTTGAACCATTTTGTCTTTATAGTTAATTGTTTTTGAATTTTTACTGTAAGTAATTGAAATTGTTGGAGCTATTTCACGCTGATGCTGAATTAAATCGCTATAAATTCTTTCACTTTCCGGCTTTAGTTGTTTTAATTCCAGTTTCAGCATCTTTATACTTTCTTCGCAATTTTTGAGCTTCTTTTCTTTCTGCTTTATTGTTTTATGCAAACTTTCATATTCCTCCTTAAGTTTTCGCTCAAGCGGAGGTGCATAGTTCCATGCCTGATTCGGTTTTGATAATTCATTTTTCATAAAACAGCATTATTTACCATACAAATGTAAAAATAAAAATAATAAAAGTAGAAATTAAATGAGTATGGTTTTTAAGGCATTTTTCAAATTTCTTCAAATAATGCTTTCCAATATTAAAATATACATAAAAAGAGCTGCCATTGTAAAAATCATTGTAAATTATTGATTTATTTTATTCTTCATCAAACATACAATGTGCTATTTACCATACATAATATTATATATTACAAAATATTTGATATTTTGCTACCTAAAGATTTTTTTGCAAAATGCAAATATTACTCTGTTTTATTTCTCAAAAATGATTTAATAAAAAATCATCCTAACTTTTCAATGCATTTACCCAGATACTCGACTTTACTATGTGTATAGCGATTTATGAGCATCATTTCTTCTTTTAAGGAGTTGTTTAAATCCGAATTTTTGTCAATTTCAGCATAAAATGAGACAGCTTGAATATCGGAGGCTATTTTCTGATTAGTAAAGGAATTGATTTTCAATATATTATTTATAGTTTCATTAAACCCTATATCTTGCGAAATGCCCGGAAAATAGATTTTCCCTTCTTCGATCCATTGCTTAAGACCAATAAGTTTTGTGCGGAGATTGTTAAATTGATTCTTAAATTCAGGAAAAATACAACTATGCTGATCAAGAATTTCAATACATTCTTCCTTATCAAAAACAACAATTTGCTTATGCGATTCTAAATGACTGAGCATAGTGCTGATAAATACGGAATATTTATCAGCATTTCCAGAAAAAACATGGCTCACTAATTTATTATTTTGCGAAATGGAATACGCAATCCATTGCTTTTGATACGGATTAAAATGGATATAATCCGGAATAGCCGATTCTTTGCAAACATATCCGAAAACTGCAAAGTTCGCTTTAGAAGCTAAAATTTCCTCTTTAAGTTTTTCATCCACAAACGATTGATTTGCGTTTAAATAATCGATTTGCTTACTTACTAAAGGCAATTCGAAGGTTTGTTTCTTTAAATCATCCAATGAAAACACAGCCCGATCCAACAATTCGGAAGTTTGTTCTTTAGATAAAGCCGGAATTTTAAAAATATCATTCGGTTTTTCTTTCCAGCAAAAACCCTGAAAATCGCATGGGTAAGGATAAAAACAGTGCGAGCCAACCTCAATGTTTGGGGAATGCTTTTCGTTTAAAATATGGAATTGTTTTTCAATTTGTTCTGCAATTTCAGATTGCCTTTTTTTCAATTCATCACTTACCTCCTGCCTGATAAAATACGTATTCAAATCGAATGGCTTATCTTTTTCAAGTTTGTAGTTCTCGTTGACATATACCAGGGAAAAGGAATTTAAATTCATTCCGCTTTGCGTAATAATATAATACTGCAAAGACGCATCGGTATAATAGGTTTCGGATAAAGAACGTGAGCTTTTTACTTCAAATGCATCCCATCCCGTTTCCGTTTTAACCAAAATATCAAGCATGATAAGCACCTTATTGTATTGAAAAGTTGCTTCATAAATCACCTTTTCTCCTTGATTAATAAGCTCTTGAGTTTGAATGGCTGCTTTCTGATATTGAGCCGGAGATTTTGGCGAAACATCAATACCGTTTGGAAAAAGCTGCTGTGCCAAATCGCCAACCTGATGTCCGCGTTTAAACTTTGCCAATTGCTCGGCACTTAACCTATCTCGTAAAAACGGCCTTTTTTTATGAAGGTAAAGCGCCTTTAAACATTGATGACCCTTTATAAAAGTTGATTTGGACAGAATGTGCTTTTCCATAGAATTCGATTGAATAGCTTTTTAATTATACATTATTTAACCCCAACCGCTTTATCATCTCCGCGCGGATCGGCCCCGCCCTGCATTTTTCCATTTGGAAGGATTAAAACCGCATCCATTTTTCCTATTGCAGAACGCGCTTCCATTTGATGACCCAATTTTTTTAACTTATTTATTACCTGAGTATCCAGCTTATTTTCTTCGTATAAAATCAAATCAGGCAACCATTGGTGATGCGTTTTTGACGCATTAACCGCTTCCTGCATATTCATCTGATGTTCCACAACATTTAATATGGTTTGATAAACCGCGGTGATAATTGTTGCTCCGCCAGGACTTCCAACGACCATAAAAAGTTTACCGTCTTTTTCTATAATAGTGGGAGTCATGGAACTTAACATTCTTTTTTCGGGTGCAATGGCATTGGCTTCTGCGCCTACCAATCCAAACTGATTAGGAATTCCGGGTTTTACGCTAAAATCGTCCATTTCGTTATTTAAAAAGAAACCCGCTTTTTCAACATAAACTTTTGAACCAAAATTCCCGTTTAGGGTGGTTGTAATTGCAATGGCATTCAAATCTTTATCAACAATTGAAAAATGTGTGGTTTCAATACTTTCGATAAGATCAACTTTTCCTTCTTTTATCTGCTCTGAATTTGTTTTGATATCCATACGAATATCCGAAAATCTGTCTTTCAAATAATTCGGGTCTAAAAGTCTGGCTACCGGAACATGGTAAAAATCAGGATCTCCCAGATAGCTGGCCCTGTCGGCATAAACTCTTCGCTCGAGTTCCGTCATTAAATGAATACTTTCTGTTGAATTATGCCCAAGCTTCTTAAAGTCAAACGACTCACTTCCTTTAAGCAATTGAAGCAATGCTATTCCGCCACTCGAAGGAGGCGGCATAGAAATGATTTTATATTCCTTGTAAAAACCCTCCACCGGATTTCGCCAAACCGATTGGTATTTATCCAAATCAGCCTGCGTAATCAT
>JAZDJM010000195.1:0-5479 GCA_043804305.1 Bacteroidota bacterium | reverse complement strand
GCGCTTCCCCATTTTACTGCCGGATAATCGGGCATTGTAGCACAAACTATCGGTGAAGTTTCTGTTAGTCCATATCCTTCCTGTACAATAATTCCGGCAGCTCTGAAAATTCTGGCCAATCTTGGCTGAAGCGCAGCTCCTCCCGCAATAACACCTTTTAGCTCACCGCCCAATGCTTCGCGCCATTTGACAAATATTAATTTATTTGCAATTTTCAGTTTAAAATTATACCAGGATGAACGCTCGGCAGGATTTGCTTTTAACTGATCGCCCAAACGAACCGCCCAGAAAAACAATGCTTTTTTGATTCCTGTTAACTCCCTGCCTTTATTTATAATTCTATCATAAACCTTTTCGAAGACGCGTGGAACTGTGATAAACATTTTAACTTTAATTTCACGCATATTATCGCCAATAGTTTCAAGGCTTTCGGCATAATGTATTTGTGCACCTATAGATTGCCATAAATAATTTCCTGTTCTTTCCAAAATGTGACATAGCGGAAGAAAACTTAACACTTCATCTCCAATCTCAGCATAAGGCACGCATTTTTGGGCAATTTTCACATTACTCATCACATTGTTATGCGTTAACATAACACCTTTTTAAAGTCCTGTAGTTCCTGATGTGTAAATTAAAGTCAGCAAATCGTTGGGTTTAACATCATCCATTTTTTTATTCAGCAATTCTCGTAGTTCTGAAGCTTTGCTGGCGCCTAGATCACTAATTTCAGCCCAATTCTTAACACCTTCTATCTGATCGATTGTATAAATTTCCTGAAGGTTATCCAGTTTTTCGTAGATTGGGAACAAGCGTTCATACAATTCTTTGTCAGCGACGATTAAAATTTTTGATTCGGAATGAGAAAGAATGTGAAGATATTCGGTTTCGCTAATTGTTGGATAAATTGCAACATGTATTGCACCAATTTGAGAAATTCCAAAATCCATAAAGTTCCATTCCGGTCTGTTATTGCTTACCGTGGCTATTTTATCGCCTTTATCAAAGCCTTTAGCCAACAAACCATAACTAAAATTATCTGCCTGCCGGCGAAACTCTGCAGTACTAAAACGCTCCCATTTTCCATTTCTCTTTACAGCTAAAGCAGAATCAAGCGGAAAATTTTTTTCTGCATAGGTAAGAATATCAAAAGTACGATTAACTGTTTCCATTTTCAAAATGTTTTATAAAGATTAGGTGTAAACAAATATAACAAAAGTTTTATGCATGCATTACATTGTATAAAACATTTTTAATAAAAAAACGCTTAACAATAAATACTGTTAAGCGTTGGGGATTTAAATTGAACTACTATTAATTATCGCCATTGGTATGCATAAATATTTCTTTGATAATATGTTCATATTTATCATTCAAATATTTACGTTTAAGTTTTAAAGTTGGTGATAATTCTCCAGTAGCGGGTGTCCACTCCGAACAAACGATACGAAAGCGTTTGATTTTTTCAGTTTCACTCAAACTTTTATTAATTTCGTTCACTTCTTTTTGGTAGCGTTGAACTACTTCAGGAATCCGAACCAGTTCTTCATTATCTCGCCAATGAAGTTTATGTTTTGTTGCCCAGAAATGCAGATGATTAAAATCCGGGGATAAAAGTGCGCTTGCAAATTTCTCATTTTCGCCAACTACCATCACATTTTCAATAAACATAGATTCTTTACACTTATTTTCAACGGCTTGAGGAGCAACATATTTTCCGGAAGATAATTTAAAGATTTCCTTTTTCCTGTCAGTGATTTTCAGGTATTTATTATCTTCAAAAATACCAATGTCACCGGTATGGAACCAACCATCCGCATCAATTACTTCTTTTGTTAAGTCCGGAGCTTTATAATAGCCCATCATAATATTTGGCCCTTTGGCAAGGATTTCTCCATCTTCTGCTATTTTTACCTCAACACCTTCCAATACAGGTCCTACAGTTCCAAATTTAATGTTTGGGTAATAGTAGTGATTAACGGCAATAACCGGCGAAGTTTCTGTTAATCCATATCCTTCTATAACGTTTATCCCGGCAGCATGAAAAACCCGGGCTAATCTTGATTGTAAAGCAGCGCCACCTGAAATAATAATTTTTACATTGCCACCAAGTGCTTCCTGCCATTTTGAGAAAATCAGCTTTCTGGCAAGTTTTAATTTCTGCGCATACCACCATCCATTAGCATTATTTAACTCATAACGCAAACCCAGGTCGACAGCCCAAAAGAAAATTCTCTTTTTAATTCCTTCAAGATCTTTTCCTTTCGCCATAATTTTATCAAATACCCGCTCAAGCAGGCGTGGAACAGCACTAAATCCTTCCGGATTAATTTCTTTCAAATTATCAACTATGGTTGCCATATTTTCGGCATAATAAACTCGTATGCCTTTATACTGGAAATTCATATTTAACATTCGCTCATAAACATGGCATAAAGGCAAGAAACTCAATGCTTTATCTCCAAATTCCAAAGGTTGAATGTTAGTAGTAGCTATAATATTTGTAACCAAATTATTGTGCGATAGCATAACCCCTTTGCTATTTCCGGTTGTTCCACTAGTATATATAATAGTAACCAAATCATCCGGAGTAATAGATGCTTTAATTTTTTCGAGTTGTTCTTTATACTTATCACGATTTTTAGTACCTAAATCCCTTATTTCTGTCCATGATTTTGCACCTTCAATACCTTCGTCAAAGACATAAACATTTTGAATAGTTGGTACACCTTTAGCTAAAGGAAGAAGTCTTTTATACAAAAGTTTATCTGAAACAATTAAAGTTTTTACTTCTGAATGAGCAAGAATATACTCATATTCAGAATCAGAGATAGTTGGATAAATGGGCACATGAACTATTCCGGCCATTGACATTCCCATATCCACAAAATTCCATTCGGGGCGATTGTTGGATACTGTTCCGATTTTCTCCCCTTTTTTATAACCCAACTCCAAAAGTCCAAATGCAAAATCGTAAGCATTGTCTAAATATTCCTGGGTTGAAAAAATATCCCACTTTTTGTTTCGCTTCACTGCTAAAGCATCATCAACCATAAAATTTTGACGCAAACGCTCAAGGATATCAAAAGTTCTAGTAACTTGCATAATTTAAATATTTTAGATTGGAGCAAATGTAATAAATTATCGATATTAGTAATCATTTAACACTTAGTTTTCAGGCATATATTGTAAAATTTAGATGCGATTTGACATGGATGTGCTGATTTTTAGGCTGTTAATTTTAAAATTTGTATAATTATTTTTTAAACATTTGTGTCTTTTTGTTTGAATTTTTATAAAATAAAGTCAAACTTCACAAGAATCTTATTAACAAAAGATTCTTAATTCAAGGAATTTCTTTACTTTATTCTAATCTCTTTTTTTCTTACTTTTGAATTGATTAACTTAAACTTAAAATCATGAAAATTACAATTGTTGGAACAGGTTATGTTGGACTAGTTACCGGAGCTTGCTTTTCGGAAGTTGGTATTGATGTTGTTTGTGTAGATATAGACGTAAAAAAAATTGAAAATCTTAAAAAAGGGATTTTACCTATTTGGGAACCCGGACTCGAAGATATGGTATTGCGTAATGTTGAGCAGGGCCGATTAAGCTTCAGCACAAGTCTGGCCGATAGTCTGGATGGTACTGAAGTTGTATTTGGCGCTGTAGGGACACCACCTGACGAAGACGGAAGTGCAGATTTAAAATATGTTATTCAGGTTGCTCGTGAAGTTGGCCGGTATATCAATGACTATGTTCTTATGGTAACAAAGAGCACTGTACCTGTAGGAACCGCTGAAACGGTTAGAAATGCACTTCAGGACGAGCTAGATAAAAGAGGTGTTAATATTGCATTTGATGTTGCATCAAATCCTGAATTTTTAAAAGAAGGAGATGCTGTAAACGATTTTTTAAAGCCAGATAGAATTGTAATCGGTTGCGATTCTGTTAGAGCTCAACGCACCATGGAACGTTTATACAAGCCTTTTGTAATGAATGGTCATCCCGTTATTTTTATGGATATAACCTCGGCCGAAATGACTAAATATGCAGCTAACTCCATGCTGGCCACTAAAATTAGCTTTATGAACGATATTGCAAATCTTTGCGAAATTGTTGGTGCCGATGTTAATGCAGTTAGAAAAGGAATTGGAAGCGATTCCAGAATTGGCAAGAAATTCATCTATCCCGGAACCGGATATGGAGGATCATGTTTTCCAAAAGATGTGAAAGCCCTCATTAAAACCGCAGACTCTTATTCTTATAGTATGCGCGTTCTAAAAGCTGTTGAAGAGGTAAATGACGATCAGAAATCGATACTATTTAATAAATTAAACAAGCATTTTGATTACAATTTAAAAGGAAAACATTTTGCTTTGTGGGGACTATCATTTAAACCTCAAACCGATGATATGCGCGAAGCTCCTTCTTTAGTAATTATAAGAAAATTAAGAGAAGCAGGTGCAACCGTTAGAGCTTACGATCCTGTTGCCATGAAAGAAGCAAAACATATTTTAGGCGATAAAATTGAATACGCAGAAGATAAATTTGAAGCTCTGGAAAATGCTGACGGATTAATTGTTGTAACTGAATGGCCTGAGTTTAAATTTATTAACTTTCAACAGATAAGCCAGTTATTGAATAATAATTTGATTCTGGATGGAAGAAATATTTATGATGCAAAAGAAATGAAGGAAAATAACTTCATCTATTATTGTATCGGTATCAATACAAATAAATAGAATCAGGGCTAAGTTTAGCTCACAATAAACCACACCAATGATAAGAAAAAAAGTTTTAGTAACAGGAGGAGCAGGTTTTGTAGGATCTCATTTGATTGATCGTTTGCTAAAGGATGGAAACGAGGTAATTTGTGTTGACAACTATTTTACCGGACAAAAGAAAAATATTGTCCACTTGATGGGAAATCCCTATTTCGAATACATCAGACACGATATTACGATGCCATTTTTTATAGAAGTTGATGAAATATATAATCTGGCATGTCCTGCATCACCGGTTCATTATCAATACAATCCCATAAAAACGGTTAAGACTTCAGTTTCTGGGGCAATTAATATGCTGGGGCTGGCAAAAAGAATAAATGCAAAAATTCTGCAGGCATCAACCAGTGAAGTATATGGCGATCCAAAAGTTCATCCGCAAAGGGAAGATTATTGGGGACATGTTAATCCGATTGGAAAACGCTCCTGCTATGATGAAGGTAAACGTGTCGCTGAAACGCTTTTCTTTAATTATCATTGGCAAAATAAGGTAAGAATAAAAGTCATCCGGATTTTCAATACCTATGGTCCACGAATGCACCCGCAAGACGGAAGGGTTGTTTCAAACTTTATAGTTCAGGCATTAAAAGGAAAAGATATAACCTTATATGGCGACGGAAACCAAACTAGAAGTTTTCAATATGTTGATGATTTGGTGGAAGGTATGTTAAGGATGATGAATTCGAGAGAAG
>JAZDJM010000194.1:0-2341 GCA_043804305.1 Bacteroidota bacterium | reverse complement strand
AAATCCGATCGTAATACCAAATCATAATCCTTGCTGTTTTTATCACGATAACTTGAAATAGCCATGCCATTAATGGCAATTCGCACGGTTCTGTCAATCTCATGTATGGGAACACCCAGCATATTGGCTTTTTCCTTATTTATATTGATGAAAATGTCAGTGCGCTTTTTGGCCAGCTGGTTTTCAACATTGATAGTGCCTGGTTGTTTTTTCAGCTGATTTTCAACATCACCGGCTATTTTTTCCAGCATGTCCATATTGTCACCATTGATATAAACCATGATAGGTGCGGCAACCGGAACACCCTGCTGGAATTCCTTTATCGTGATTTTTGCCCCGCTATATTCGCCAAATAAATCTCTTAAATTCTGCACCAACGTTTCATATTTGGTGAATTCAAATTCTTTAAGCTGAACGAAAATCTCGGCAAAATTTTTAGCATAATTATGCGTCATCACATTATAATAAATCCGGGGGTTTCCATGTCCAACATTAGCTGCATAATATGATACATCCGGCATCGTGTCAAGAATAGATTCAATGTATCTGGCCGCTTCATCGGTTTTTGCCAGGTTGGTTCCATCAGGAGTGCTAATCCTGATCATGAACTGGGGCTTTTCTGCCTTTGGAAAAAAACTGATGCCGATAAAAGTTGCTAAATAGCCACTTAAACCAAGTAAAAGAATAGCCAGAAAAATAGTCAAACCTCGATTGTCTAGTGTGAAATTCAATGCTTTGCTGTATGGTCCGTGAATAAATCTTTTCAGGCTGCGTTTAAAAACACTTTCTTTTTCTACCAGATTTTCATTTTTCCTTTTTAATGTTTTGGCTGCAATAAGCGGATTAAGTGTTAACGCAATAA
Source organism: Bacteroidota bacterium (assembly GCA_043804305.1). GTDB lineage: Bacteria > Bacteroidota > Bacteroidia > Bacteroidales > UBA12170 > UBA12170. Next base: position 1,479 of record JAZDJM010000194.1, on the reverse strand, counting down.
ATAACGAAACAGTAAGTGTGGCAAAAATGGTGACGGGCATACTTCTGATAAAATCTCCTGCTTTATCCGGCATGGTAATAATTGGCACAAAAGCCAACAAAGTGGTAACTGTTGAACTAACAATTGGCCATCCGATTTCTGACGTTCCCAAAATGGCAGCTTCTCTTGGTTTATGTCCCAGAAAATAAAACCGGTTTATATTTTCTATTGTAACAATTGAGTTGTCAACAAGTAAACCCAATGCGACCACCAATCCGGCAATGGAAATTTGCTCCATTCCAAAACCGGCCATGTCAACAAAAGCCAGTCCTATGAGGTTGGAAAGCGGAATGGCAATGATCACGATCAATGCAGATTTAAAACCCAATGCGAGTAGAATTACCAATCCTACTAAAATAATTCCCTGGAAAAGATTGCTGATGAAACCATTGATTTTTGTATCAACTTCTTTGGTTTGGTTAAAAACGTATTCAAGTTTACAATCCTGTTCAAGACTGATTTTGAAATTTTCAATAACCGGCTCAAGTTTTTCATTGATTTTGAAAATATTCAGGCCTTCTTTCTGTTTGACAGTGACAAAAACAGCTTTTTCCCCTTTATACCGGGCAATATATTCCTGGTCTTCGTAGCGGAATTCAACGGTTGCAATATTTTTCAAAAAAATAATTTTCCCCTGGTAAGATTGAACAACCGTATTCCTTATTTCTTCAAGATTAGTATAGGAACCGCTTGTCCTGATACCAAAATTTCTTCCTGACAGGTTAATTGATCCGCCGGGAATATTTGCATTATTGCTTTGAATGGCATTAATCAAATCCTGTATGCTGATATTCATCATAGCCATTTTTTCAAAATCCGGCGAAATTCTGACTTCCTGTTCCGGGAAGGCAATTATTTCAGTTTTTCTTACTTCAGGAATCCGGTTGATCTGGTTTTTCAGGTTCTCTGCCAGCCTATCCAGTTCTTCATAGTTTAATTTATCAGAAACCAATGCCAGTTGAAGCATACTTACATCCGAAGATTTCCACTGCATGGTTTCAAGGCTCAAAATATCAGGAGGAAGCTCGTTTCTAAGAGAGTTTACTTTTTGTAAAAGTTCATCATATTTATCCTTGGCATTAGTTCCAAAAATGAATTCAACAGAAATTGCTGCAAAACCATCACCAAGTGTCGTTTCAATTTTTTTTATATCATCAATTTCATTAATGGCCTCTTCGAGCGGAATTGAAATCAGTTGCTCCATATCTGTCGGGTTGGCACCCGGATAAATCACAAACACTGATCCACCAGGAACAGTCATTTCAGGATTTTCCATGCGCGGCATAGAAAGATATGAACTCACACCAAGGATGGTAAGAATAAAAAATCCCAGAATGGTAAACTGATAATTATCTATGGCAAGTTTTGGTAGTTTCATCGCTGTCTTTTTTCTTAAGATTTAATTCATCACCCTGATCAGGCTTTGATTATCAATATAAT
>JAZDJM010000193.1:0-4498 GCA_043804305.1 Bacteroidota bacterium | reverse complement strand
AAATGAATTAAAGAAAATTGCTGATTTAGCCCCCGACCGGGTAAAAATTTGTGTTGCTGATTTGTATCGCGAAACCGATCAGGAAAGGCTTCTGAATAGCATAGATTTGTATTCTTTAAGTGGTGTTGTGGTTAATGCCGGCGGACCACCAGCAAAATCTTTTTTGGAAACTCAGCTAGAGGATTGGGATAATGCCTATGAAAGCCTTTTGAAATGGAAAGTACGATTGGTAAAAAGAATTCTTCCGGCACTCATTTCGAATAAATACGGACGAATAGTATTTATTGAAAGTAAATCGGTAAAGCAGCCCGTTGAAAATCTGGTGCTTAGCAATTCTTTACGTTTAGCTGTGGTTGGATTTGTAAAAACCTTATCGCAGGAAGTTGCACATCATGGCATAACCATGAATATTATGGCGCCCGGTTATCATGATACACCGGCAATGCAGCGAATTTTTGAGAAAAAAGCCAAGATTATGAATATTAGCCTTGAGGAGGCCAGAAAATCAATCGAAACTGAAATAGCAACTGGCAAAATGGGTGATGCTTATGATTTTGCGAAAATGGCTCTTTTGCTGCTTTCTCCATCATCGAATTTTATTAACGGTCAAACCATTAGTGTTGAAGGAGGCTTGATAAAAGGAATTTTCGGTTAAGTGATTTGTTAATTTGACTAATTTTAGAATCTTATTTCAAATTTCTATTTACACGAGCAATTTTAGTAATTTAGCCCCAAGAAAATATTTATGACCAGAAAATCCAATAAAGTAAGTAAACGAAAACTGCAATCTTCATATTTTACAACCATTGTAAGTATCAGTCTTGTGCTTTTTTTAATGGGTTTACTCGGATTGTTGGTGCTCAACAGCAAAAAACTTTCCGATCATGTTAAAGAAAACATAGGTTTTTCAATAGTTATGAATTCGGGAGTAAAGGAAGCCCGGATATTGGAACTGAAGAAAAATTTGGATGCCGCTGATTTTGTAAGGTATGCCGAATACATTACGCCTGAAGAAGCAGCCAAAGAATTACAACAAGAACTGGGTGAAGATTTTTTAGGATTTCTGGGATTTAATCCATTATTGCCGTCTATTGATTTAAGATTGAGTGCCCCATATGCCAATATAGATAGCTTGCAAGTTATTGAGAAACAATTACTTACTAATCCGGATATTAAAGAAGTATATTACCAAAAATCTTTGGTCGAACTTGTAAATAAAAATATCCGACGTTTAGGAATTATATTATTGGTATTCAGCTCTTTATTATTAATTATATCTATTGCATTAATAAATAATACAATTCGTTTGGCTGTATATTCCAAACGGTTTATAATTCGAACCATGCAGTTGGTTGGTGCAACTCCGGGCTTTATTCGTAAACCTTTTTTACTTACCGGTATTATGCACGGATTAATTGCTGCATTGGCTGCATCTGCAATGTTAGCCGTAATCATCTATTTTTCGATGAAAGAAATTCCGGAACTTCTAACTTTGCGCGATTATAATTTATTTTTGAGTTTGTTTGGCTTTGTAATTCTCTTAGGCGTATTAATTACCTGGTTATCAAATTTGAGTGCGGTAAGCAAATATCTTAAGGCAAAACCTGACGAACTTTATCATTAAAAAAATCTGATTTTTTAAGCGTTACACCTAAGTTTATAAATATTAATGTCAGTCAAATTAGGATTCATTCAGCATAATAAATGCAATCGAAAAACATAATCACTTGGCTAATAAAACTGACAAAAAAAGAGAGCAGATGAAACATCCATGGCAAAACAATTTTGACACACAGGAGGATGATTATTGTGGATGTTCCATATGACCATTAAAAAACAAATTATAGACATATGAAAAAAGAAAAAAAACAATTAACTAATGAGCCTGAGTTGCACATTTTTACAAAACATAATTTTACCTTTATCATAATCGGTTTAGGTTTCATTTTGGCCGGTTTTTTATTAATGATGGGCGGGGGATCAGATTCGCCGGATGTTTTTAATGAAGACATGTTTGGGTTTAGAAGATTAACCCTGGCTCCCATTTTAATTTTAGCCGGATTTGCTATCGAAATCTATGCAATTATGAGCAAGCCTAAAGATAAATAAAACTACCTAACTCATTAATTTACAAAACTCAATTATGAATTGGATCGACGCATTAATTTTAGGAATTGTTCAGGGTTTAACGGAGTTTCTTCCTGTTAGCAGCAGCGGACATCTGGAAATATCGAAATTTCTTTTGGGCGACAATAGCTTGCCCAAGGATAGTTTGCTAATGACTGTTGTAGTTCATGGTGCAACTGCTTTAAGTACAATTTTAGTATTTCGAAAAGATGTATGGGAAATTATTCGTGGATTGTTTCAGTTTAAATGGAATGAGTCAAGCATTTTTTCTTTGAAAATTGTTATTTCCATGATACCCGCAGCATTTATTGGCTTGTATTTTAACGAAGCTATTGAAAATCTGTTTGGCGGACAATTGCTTTTGGTTGGGGGTATGCTTATTCTTACTGCCATCTTATTGCTTTTTGCTGATAGAGCTAAAACCACTGAGAAAAGCGTCAGCTATTTCGATGCTGTCATCATCGGAATTGCACAGGCCATTGCTATTTTGCCCGGTATATCACGCTCAGGAGCAACAATTTCAACATCCGTTCTGTTAAAAATTGACAGACGGAGAGCTGCCCGATTTTCCTTCTTAATGGTAGTTCCGCTTATTCTTGGAAAAATGGCACAAGATTTATTAAGTGGCGAGATAAGCTATGAACCATCGGTCTTGTTTCCGCTAATTGTTGGATTCATTTCCGCCTTCATAACCGGAATTATAGCTTGCAGCTGGATGATTAAATTGGTTAAAAGTGCCAAACTGTATTATTTTGCTATTTACTGCGCCATTGTTGGGTTTACGGTAATTGCTTATCTGTTGTTTTTTGCCTAAAAAAGTATACTCTTGCCTGATTTCGATTTTCAAAAAGGGGAATTGATTCTCATTGATAAACCCTATCGATGGACATCTTTTGATGTGGTGCGAACCATTAAAGCACAGGCAAAAAAAATAAGTGGAATAAAAAGAATTAAAGTTGGCCATGCAGGAACCCTGGATCCATTGGCAACAGGATTATTACTGATTTGCACCGGAAAAAAAACAAAAGAAATTGAATCTTTTCAGGCCATGGAAAAAGAATATACCGGAACTTTTTATTTGGGTGCAACCACTCCTTGTTTTGATCTGGAAAAAGAAATTGATCAAAGATTTGATATTACAGGCATCAGTAATGAACAAATACTCAATGTCAGAAATCAGTTTTTAGGAGAGATTGAACAAACTCCGCCAATCTATTCTGCAGTAAAAATTGAAGGTAAAAGAGCCTACGATTACGCACGTAACGATGAAGAAGTAAAAATTGAACCCAAAAAAGTCAGTATTTTTAATTTTGACGTTACACGGATAGAATTGCCCGAAATAGATTTTGTAATTCAATGCAGTAAAGGGACTTACATTCGTTCAATTGCCCGTGATTTTGGCCGTGCCTTAAATAATGGAGCGCATTTAATTTCACTTCGCAGAACAAAAATTGGCCATTATAATGTTGAAAATGCATTAAGTCCGGCAACTTTTAAAAGCCTTTGCAATGCAGATGGTTATTAATTCTATTCAATATAAATTTTGTAAATGCATTCTAACTCAACAAAACTGTTTTTTTAGTGCAAAAAAAATTGGTAGTTTTATGCAATAATCCCTATTAATTTTGGTTTTAATACTATTCAAAAAATATATCATGTTTAAAAAAATAATCACGCTTATTTTAGTTTATTTCATAAGCTTAAATTTAAATGCCCAAACTGTTTTTGATGAGGGAAATGTTGCTTTTAATGCAGGTTTTGGCATAATCTCAGCAAACGGATTAATACCGTCTATTCATGCCAGCGCCGAAGTAGGCCTAATCCCAACAGGAAACTTTGGAGTTATTTCCGGCGGTGCAGATTTTGAATTAAAATTTTCGACACTAAACAGCCATAATTACACCCAAATTGCTGCCGGCGCACGATCTGCCTGGCATTGGCATGCCCCGTTTATTGAAGGCAAAGAAACTGATCTCTATGCCGGATTGGGTTTAGGGCTGCGTTATTATAGTGTTTATAATATTATAAGTCACGATCTTGACCCAAAAATCAGTCCGTATCTGGCTGCTTTTATAGGTGGAAGATTTATGATTGAAGATAATTTCGGTTTCTTTGCTGAACTTAGTGGCGGACCAATAAGCGCTGTAAAAGGCGGTATCGCTTTAATAAGTTTCTATGGAAAGAAAGTGAAAAGCGTGCCTGGTCATCACGTGAAAATTATAGAAACAATGGCAGGCATATTAAAGGATAGCACTGTCGGAGTAATGGGTAATGTGATGAGATCAAAACGTAATCATGATTTTTATGACGGCGGAATAGAGCTGACGGAAAAAGAAGCGGCAGAATGCCTGATGTTTGTCAAGAAGATCCT
>JAZDJM010000192.1:0-3519 GCA_043804305.1 Bacteroidota bacterium | reverse complement strand
AACCTGACGGGTTTAATCCTGTAAAGTATAATTAAATCCGTATTCCGTTTTTTACATAGATATACTCCGGGTTTGGTTTTTTATTAATCTCATTTATTCTATTGTAACTTATCACATTTAGCCAACAATTTCCCTGGGAATTGAAGCTGGTAAACGGGTAAGTAATTCATAGTTAAGCTGGTTGCTTAGTTCACTGAATGATGCAATAGTAAGAACCAGTTCTCCCTGTTTCCCAATCAATACCACTTCATCTCCTTTTTCAACCTGTGGGATTTTTGTAATATCGGCAACCAGCATATTCATGTTGACAACGCCAATCACTCCAACCCGCTGGCCTTTTATCAGTACTCTTCCTTGGTTGCTTAATGAACGGCTGTAGCCATGCCCGTATCCAATCGGTATAATGGCAATTGTTTTATCTTCCTGTGCCAGAAATGTTGTTCCGTAGCCAATAAATTCGCCACGGTTTACTTTTTTAACGCTCATCACTTTGCTTTTCCAGGTAATTATCCTTTTTAAAGGATCTGTTTTTATCTTACGCCTGTTGATGTATTGAATAAATGTTTCAGCACTGGGCCAGTAGCCATATTGTAAAATCCCGATCCGTAATAAATCCATTCTTGTTTTTGGATAGGTAATGGATGCAGCAGAACATGCCGTATGCATGTATTCAGGAACAATCCCGTTCCTGAAAAATAACTCATAATATTGCCTGTATTTTTTAAGCTGTTGCATGACACGAAAATGATTGGCAATGCTTTCTGCCCCGGCATAATGAGTGCAAATACCTTTTATGGTAAGAAATTCTTTGTTTTTGTTAATGATTTCAATTATTCCGGGCAAAACCGATTGTTCGAATCCTGTCCGGTTCAGCCCGGTTTCAAGTTCAATATGAATTTTGGATGGTATATTAATTTTTTTTGAAATTTCTATTGCTTTCATCAGCCTTCCCGTATCGAAAACATAAAATTCTATTCCTTTTGAAATAATCCATTCCATTTCTTCATCATCCATCCATCCCATTATCATTAAATCTGTTTCCTTGTTTTTTACCTGATATGCCCGGTATGCTTCATCAGAACTGAATACAGAAAAATGGTCAATGCCCGTTTCTTCACATATTGGTATAAATTGTTCAATACCGTGACCATAAGCATTCGCCTTGATAACTGAAGAAATACGGCGGTTTTTGCCATAAAGGGTTTTCAAGAATCTAATGTTGTTTGCAAGCGCACTTTTGTCTATTGTAATGACTGATGTATATAACATAATAATAGTTTAGCTTTTCAGCTGGTAAATTGTTTATAAAGACCATCAAGCATGTTAATCCCGGTCGCAAGTATATCATCATTAAAATTATAATCCGGATTATGAAGCTGAGGATGCTCAATTCCGGCACCAACGCCAAAAAAAGCACCTTTGTATTGTCTGGTAAAATGTGCAAAATCTTCTGACCATTTAAAGGACGATTCTATTTCTATCACATTGTACTTGTTGTTTCGGGCAATTTTATTAATTATTTCAGCACATTCAGTGTTGTTGATTAACGCCGGGAAATCTTCTGTGTAACTTATTTTTGTTTCCAGTTTCTCTTTTGTTTTTTCAGTATTGACAAGTTCTTCTGCTCTTAAACAAAGATTTTTCATGTCCTGGTCTTCAAACGCACGAAGAGTTGCCATTACTTCGGCATAACCCGGAGAAGTACCGAAAGCCTTTTCGCCCAGCCGGGCATGGATCACGGTGATTAGTGCAAAATTTTTCAAGTTGTGAATGTTGGCAGGCAGGAAAGTCAATCCTTTAAGTAGTGCTGAAACAGCCATCGCCGGACTGTTCCCGTTTTCAGGTTCCGCGGCATGTGAAGTTTTTCCATATAACTGAATTATCATTCCTTTTGATGCTGATGCAAAGTGTTTTTTACTAATGATTATTGAATTTTTTTCAAATCCGGGCAGGTTATGCAGGCCAAAAATATAATCAGGTGCAATAGCTTTAAATTTTATATCGTTTATCACTCTTTCCGCCCCTTCGCCGGTTTCCTCTGCCGGTTGAAACAATAAAACAACTTTCCCCTTTTTGGGCGGTTCTTGTGATAGTTTTTCTGCCAGCCCCGCCATGATGGCCATGTGTCCATCGTGGCCGCATAAATGTGCTGTACCATTAAAAACTGATGAATAAGGAAGATCATTTTTTTCTGTTATTGGAAGTGCATCCAGTTCACATCTGAACATGATTGTTTTACCTTCCGTTTTTCCATTAAAGACAAATGCAATCCCATTACCTCCTATTTCATCAATAACCAGATCAGGCTTGAACTTCTGAATATAGTCCTTTATTTTTTCAGATGTCATTTTTTCCAGATTCGATAATTCAGGAAACTGATGAAGTTCTTGGCGAAAAACCTTGAGTTTTGTCATAAAATGATGGTTCATAATGATTTTTATAAAGGCACTACCATAAAATTAAGAAACTTCATTTACTTCTTTTTTATAACGCATTTCAATATACTTACTGGTAAAACCAAGTTTTTCATAGAGGAATCGTGCGGGATTATTGGGTTCAACGTGGAGGGCAATATCACCTTTGGCAAGTTTCATTGCTTCTTTCATCAACATTTTTCCGAACCCTTTACCCCGGTAAGTCTTGTCAACAGCAATAAAAACCAGGATGTTTTCAGGAATATATCCTTGCATTCCCGTACGATTGATTACTACAGCCCCAACTAACGGCTTGCCATAATAACCGGCAAGAATAAATCCGCCGTCATCAGATGTTATTTTTAAAGCATAATCAATCGCCTTGGTAATGTCTGTTTTAGAATCGCGAAATTCGTCTAGATGGGTATACAGAAATTCCACTAGTTGATTTTTTTCCTGGGTTGTTGTCAGGTTGATAGAATCGTAAATTTTGTAAGTAAGCATAAAATAGATTTAGATTTGTTGAAAAGAAATTATTTGTATAAGATAAAAGAAGTGACAGGTAATGTTAAATAAATCCGGCAAATTTTAATATTGCAGATTTATTATCGTACAGGTTTTTATGATGTGTTTTGCTTAACATTAAATTCCTTTGTGTACTACAAAAGTACCGAAAAAAAAATGGTGATCAAAATTTAATCTCCCGGTAACTAAACAGTTTACTTCAACTCAATGAAGAAAGGACTTTTGGGAAAAAATTTTTTCGCTTTGTGTTGCTTTGTGCTCCTTCGGGTAACTTTGTGTAACAGCTGTGTCACAAAGCTTCGCAAAGAAGACACTGAGCTTCACAAAGATAGTTTTTATAAGTGCAAATTTTTGACACTGATTAATTACATCTCCTTCAGCACAGGGCAAACGCTTGAAACAAGTATTTTTTCTTTACAGGTCACCTTTACGAGGCTTAATTTGTCATGAATACCTTAATTTCTATGGTTCTACCACGAATTTAATGGAAGTATTGAAATTCATCATAGGTTAATTAGTTTATTTTGCCACAGATTATTCACAGATTTTAATTTTTATTATGGTGTTCATGAATTCGCTG
>JAZDJM010000191.1:0-3695 GCA_043804305.1 Bacteroidota bacterium | reverse complement strand
GATTGTGGATAATGGATAATGGATAATTGATAAAAAAGAAAATCCCTACAAATTAGTTTTTAGGGATTTTCTTTATTTCTCCTACTTTAATTCAAAAACTTAACCAATGCGCCCCATTTTTTATCAACTTTAAAATCGAGTTTAAGATAAAAATTGCCCAGTAAAAAATGTGCTTTAATAATTTTAATTCCTTCACTTGCCATTCTCGAACTGAAAGTATCAATCATTGAAGAACCAATTCCCCGGCCTTTTAATGGTGTTGTTACAGCACTTCCATCTAATAAAACTACCTGATTTTCGAGTACAATATAGCATAAGCCACCTACTACCCTGCCCTGTTTGTCGATAACTACCATATGTTTATCCATTTTTGAGATGGATTTCGGATAATTCTCCTCAAAAAATAAGCGATACAATTTACCAATTTCGTGAGCCTCCAAAGGTTCACGGAAAATGTAATCCGCGCCAAGTTTGTCTTTAATGTAAGAATTTACAACAACTTGCTCTTTATTGCTTTCTTTAAGCTTTACGATATCCAGTTTTTGCTGTCGCTGTAATCTTGAAAAAACCATGCGGCTAAATACACCCTTATCATCAGGTTTACTAATTACGGCCTGTAAGTCAGATAATTCGAGCAAATGAGTGGCCGGAATATTCTGTTCCTTATCCATACGATCAAGCAGCTTATCAAAGGCCGATTTTATATCCTCATTGGCATTGGCAAAATAGGTATTTCTGTAAAGTCTATATCTAACAATTTCGGAAAAACGATAGATACGGTACAATCCGGATAGCTCAAAAATGGTCTGTTCTTTTGCAATTACTGTAGCCGACGGATTAATTCTATCCCACTCATTATATTGTTCAATGGTATTGTAATAAGCCAATGGTAAATAATATTTCGATTGATTTTCAGCTAAATAATCATCCAATACACTTCCTAAATCTTTATTGTCGGGTGTCTTTAGCGGTTCATTCTGCAAATCAATCTTTAATTTCTTAAAAAATGAATGCGCAATCTCTGAGCCAAGACTCTCGATACAGGCATCAAAAATCCATCTGACATCCAATTGTTTGCTAACCCAAGGATAATGGGCCTCAATCCGGTAAAAGAAATTGCTTAACATGGGTTTTATCAGTGAAAGAGAATTGTCATAATCCTTTAATCCGGCAAGCGATATGATAGTGGCTGATTCAAGATAATCAAGTTCAGGAACAACAACATTATTTGGTGTTATCACTCCAGGAATAATTTGATATCCACTTTGCTGCCATGCTGTATAAAAAACAGACAAGCCTTTTATAAATAATTTGCGCCAGGGGTTATTGCTTTTTAAATAACCCAAAGAATGATGAATTCCGGCCAGTTCCCGTGCTTTATCCCAAATACTTAACTCACCGATAAATTTGCTCGTTAAAGCACCATTTTTTGGCCGGTAACAACCCAAAGCAGGCATACAAAGCGTTGCATACGGATAACCTGAAATTGCAGCATGCCAATGAACAGTCCTTGCTCCTGTTTCAAGCCTGATATTTTTATTGATCATAAAATGCAAATCGAAATGCTTACCTTGTATCGTATTGATACTCAATCTAAAGTGCCTGATTGTACCGAAGGATTTCAATCGCGAAATCCAAAGACCATTGTCTGTTACCTGATCAACATCAAAGTCATTATCTTCGTAAGCCAGCATAATTGATTGACGAAGAAATGGCGAATTGGAGAAAAGTGCCAGTATATTATCAATAATTTCCTGGGTAATACCTTCTTCAAAAACCATTTTCTTTAACCACTGATCACGCGAAAACAGAAAAGATTGTTCAACGAGTTGTTTTTCAAAACTTTTATACAATTTTTTAAATAATTCCTGAGCCATTTTCGACAAAACAGGATCGCTTTTATGAAGAATCCAACTTGCAAATTCTGAGCGTATGGAACTGTAATACTCCATATGGTTTATAGAAAAAGTATATAGAAGCTTTAGAACATTTTCAAATTGTTTCCGCGTTTCTTTTCCTGCAGGCCATTTGAGCTGAATTCGATAAAAATATAACCTTTGACGCAGACTTTGCAGATGCTGCTTTCCCATATCCTGGGTTGCAATTTCACGAATCGACTTTTCATTTAAAAAAGTAAGCCCCGACTGGATAAATGCAGGAAATAATTTTGAATAATCAGGATTTGGATCATCCAACAATAAAATCCGATAGGCAAGTGTTCTTACATCTTCTTCAGGATGACAGGCCAGTGCTTCTAATCTACGCCGGATAACTTCGGTTATTTTTTCATCGGATTGATTAAAAATCTCTTTAATCTGACGGGTATTTTCGAGCGATTGTTTCTCATCGCCAAACAAAGCACAACTAATTAAGTTATTTACAAAAGTGAGGCGTTGGTCTCGTAATTGGTGAAGCGATGGAAGTTTGGTCAGGCTATAATCATAGGCTAATGTATAAGGCCTTTCAACCTGTGAACTGACATTCTTAAGCGGCAAATCCCAACCCTCTTTGATTGGGCAAAACTGAATCAAGGCCGGATTTGCAAACCACAATCTTGGTTGGCGTGTAAATAATCCCAAATCAATTTCATTGCCGGATAAATTGTAAACCAAATCGCCAATTAGAATTTTTCCTGACTTTTTCAATTTTTTTACAGCCAAGATTTGTTTACTCTGGTTATTAAAAATACCATTAGGTTTAACAATAATATCGCTTTCCAAGATTCCCAGATCCCGAAAAAACCACCTTGGAATATTGACCTTTGTCCCTCGGTAGTTCAAAACAATAGTATTGCTTTCGTATAATCCTTGAATACTTTCTAAAAAATTTAATTCAATGGTTTTGCGGTTAAAACTGCCTTTTGGAGTTAGTTCCCCTTTTTCGAGGGTAAAATTGCGTTTTAAGACTTTAAAATTGATAACCCGCTCGTAGGGAGCCAGTTTCTTATTTGCAGCTGAAATTATCTGATGAAAGTACTCACTTTGATTCTCCGTATTTCCGGTGGCTTTCAAAACCGGATCGTTTTCATCGGGTACAATCAGCAATACATTATATGGCCGGGCATCTCCCACTAAAAAGGTATGTTTAATTCCCGGAACGTCAACAAATAATTTTTCAACCGTTTTTGGCGCAATAGTCTGTCCTTTATTATTTTTATAAATATCTTTTACTCTATCGATTATTTCGTAATAACCTTCTGTAGTTTTTTGAAAGATATCGCCGGTAGGCAACCAATATTCTTCTTTACTTTTGCCCGGAAAAGGGATGATATCATTCGGGCCTGCTTCTTCGAGGTAACGGGTAACATAATGCCCGCTGATTTCCATTTCACTTTCGGCAGTAAATTTGGTTAGGATTCCGGGTAAAGGTATGCCGGTAGTTGATTCGATATATTTGCCCGGTGGAGTCATAGTAATTCCACCCGTTCCTTCGGTCATGCCAAATCCGCTACACAAGAAAATGCCATTATCCTGAAAAAACCTAAACACTTTCGGATCGAGATAACCAGCGGCAGATAAACCCCAATGCAATCTATTTCCAACAACCTGCCGCATTTTTCTAATTACATCTTCATCAGAATCTGCAACGGTTATTAATTCCAAACAACGATCGTAAAGTTGTTGCCAACGCAATGGAATACTGATAAACACGGATGGATTAACTTTTGGGAACAAAGAAATTAATGTCTCTGCTGA
>JAZDJM010000190.1:0-2226 GCA_043804305.1 Bacteroidota bacterium | reverse complement strand
GGAACTGGAGGAGTACCGGCAGGTTTTCGCTGTGAAAAATATCAATGGAAGTTATTACAGTATAACTGTCACCAAATCAAAAATTGAATCGGAGGATTTGCTGGCAACCTTAGCCCTTGTAACGGTTATGGCGATGCTTTTACTAACCGGCACCCTGATTTTTGTTAATCGTCGTGTGGCCCGATCGGTGTGGTTGCCATTTTATAAAAACCTTCAGATTATTGAACAGTTTTCAGCCAATGAGAAAAAACCTGTTATTCTTGAGGAAACCGGAATCACCGAATTTGATAAACTTAAATCGGTCCTGACTGGTTTGACAAAACATATTATTTCAGATTTTCAGAATCAAAAACAATTTTCGGAAGATGTTTCGCATGAGTTACAAACTCCACTGGCTATTATATCTTCAAGGCTCGAAATACTTTTAAACGATTCGGAACTAAGCCAACACCATGCCGAAGTTTTACAAAGTATCTATTCGTCTGTGAGGCGGTTGTCGAAACTGAACAAGGAACTTATCCTGCTAAGTAAAATTGAAAACAACCAGTTTTCGGGAAACGAAACAATCAACCTGAAAATCCTGGCGGTCGAAAAACTGGATGAGTTCAACGAACTTATCAGGCTAAAAAACCTGAATGTTGAAACGTCACTGGATGATGATTTTATAATTGAAACCAATCCTGTCCTAGCTGGTATTCTTGTAAATAACCTTTTATCGAACAGCATAAACCATACTCCCGAAGGTGGAAAAATAAAAATTAAAACTTCGGCAGGGAAACTATCCTTTTGTAATTCTGGAAATTCTGAAATTCCGGAACCGGAAAAACTCTTTGACCGGTTTTACAAAGTCGATCCATCATCAGGTTCGGTAGGGCTGGGGCTGGCAATTGTTAAAAAAATTTGCGACATACAGAATCTTTCAGTTCAATACATTTATACCAAATCCTTACATTGTTTTGATCTAAAATTTTAACTTCGGCGAAACAGATATTTTTGACTTAAACGTATTTTATGGGAAAAATCTTTTTTTGTTTACTTTTATTCAACCTGATTTTTTTTTCAGGATTTGCACAATTCGACAGCATCCGTGCAAATAATCAAAAAGAACATTCTTTTTTGAAAAAACAGATTTTACCTGTAGGTTTAATTGCAACCGGGTCTCTTCTAAATATCGGAACCATTAAAAATAAAATTCAGGATCATATTCCCAACACAAATACACACATTGAGAATTATTTTCAATATACTCCTACAGCATTGATTTACCTGTACGATCTTTCAGGTTTTAAACATCAAAACAGTGTGTTTGACCAGACAAAATATTATGCCATATCGCAAATTATATCAAGCACATTAGTTGGCAATCTGAAACGAATAACAAAAGTACAGCGGCCTGTTGGAGGAAAAACATCGTTCCCTTCGGGGCACACAGCCGATGCATTTGTCGGGGCGACCGTTTTATATCATGAATTTAAAAACACCGAACCCCTGCTGGCTTATAGTGGATATGTATTCGCTACAGTAACCGGGGTCCTGCGAATGACCAACGACGCCCACTGGTTGCCCGACGTTTTGACCAGTGCCGGAATAGGAATGCTTACAGTTAACCTGGTTTACCATTTTAAACCTTTAAAAAAATTTCAACCCTTTAAAAGGGAAAAGGATTTGACAGTTATACCTTTGATTAGTTCTGATTCTATTGGACTTTTATGCAGGTTCTAACCAACCGATTATTTTATTAATGAAAAAATATTCCACTTTTTTATTTCTTATTCTTGTTTTGATCCTGACACAGGTTTCAAAAGCACAAAAATCTAAAATAGATTCTTTTCTGAAAAATACTCCAATTTCCATACGCGGCAGTTTCCAGACCGGATATGTTTTCCCGACCAATGAATTTATTCGTGGTGATAATTTATTGCACGACACCATTGATTCGTATAACGCAATTTTGTTGTTGTTGCTGAAACAAACTAAAGGCGATAAATTATGGGAACAACTTTATGGATACCCGATTTATGGAATTGGTATTTATTCTGCCATTTTTAATGAAACAAAAGAATTGGGAGTGCCAATCGCTGTTTACGGATTTTTCTCAGCGCCTTTTATACGGTTTGGGAAATTGAATTTTAATTATGAAATTGGCTTGGGATTAGCTACAAACTGGAATAATTTTGACCCGATAAAAAATCCAAATAATATCTCAATCAGCGCCGAACAAAGTAC
>JAZDJM010000189.1:0-4317 GCA_043804305.1 Bacteroidota bacterium | reverse complement strand
GCTTTTGAATACAAATCGTACGATAAAATGGATTATTCCAAGATTGAAAGATTTGTAGAAGATATTCCGGAAGAAATCATTCCAATTACAAAACAGGAAGTTAAACCTCCACCGGTGAAACCTCCGCCACAAGTCACCATAATCAATATTGTAAGAAACGAAGCTAAGGTAGAAAACGACTTGGATATTGATGTTGATTTTGACGAAAACATGGCCGTTGAAGAGTATGTTTTTAAAATGGAAGAACTACCGGATGAGATTGAAGAGCAGAAAATTTTCCTTGTTGTTGAAAGCATGCCCGAATTTCCGGGTGGTGAGGCAGCAATGTACAAATTTATAGCAGATATAATCGAATATCCTCGTTTAGCTAAAGAAACCGGAATCAGCGGGAGAGTTTTTGTAACATTTGTTGTTGAAAAGGATGGCCGGGTTACAGATGTACAGATACTTAGAGGAATTGGCGGCGGCTGCGATGAAGAAGCCATTCGGGTAATAAAAGCTATGCCAAAATGGACTCCCGGCAAGCAAAGAGGAAAGCCGGTACGTGTACAATTTAGAATGCCAATAAAATTTACTTTGCAATAGAAAATTCAATAATGGGTTCTAAACTATGGCTATTTCTGAATTTTCTCTTTGAAATAATTTTGAAGAAGCAGTGCTTTAGATTTGCCGATGTGCTCTTCAAGCGATTCGAAATCAAGTTCTTGAATACGCGCGATAGAACCGAATTTTTGAAGCAATAAACTTGAAGTATGCTTACCAACTCCTTTAATGGTATTTAGTTCGGTTTTAATCAAGTCTTTATCCCGCTTGCTTCTGTGGTGGTTAATTCCAAAGCGATGTGCTTCATCACGAAGTTGTTGAATCAGTTTTAAACTTTCAGATTTTTTATTAATATACAAGGGCAGACTATCATCAGGGAAATAAATTTCTTCAAGTTTTTTGGCAATGCCGATGATGCTAATCTTTCCTCTTAAATTAAGTTTCTCGAGGCTTTTTACTGCAGCACTCAGCTGACCTTTGCCTCCATCAACAATAATGAGCTGTGGCAAAGGCTTTTGTTCCTCCAGCAATCTAATGTATCTGCGATAAATTATTTCTTCCATCGAATGAAAATCGTCCGGGCCAACAACTGTTTTAATATTAAAATGTCGATATTCTTTTTTATTGGGTTTGGCATCTACAAACTGAACCATGGCAGCAACCGGAAAGTTGCCCTGGAAGTTGGAATTATCAAAACATTCTATACATTCCGGAATTGTATTCATCTTTAGGTCGTTTTGCAATTGAAGCAAAATTCTATTGCTGTGCCGCTTAGGATCGACCAGATCTTTTCGTTTTTGTCGTTCTAATTGATAGAATTTGGCATTTCTGGCAGATAATTCAAGTAATTGTTTTTTATCGCCTTTTTGAGGAACCGTAATTTTTGTTGTTTGGAAGTCAAGTTCAATTTTGAAAGGAAGAATTATTTCTTTTGCATGGCTTCCGTAGAGCGAGTAAAGCTCTGCAATAGCAGTTTCTAAAAGCTGAACATTTGTTTCTTCGAGGCGTTTTTTTAGTTCTAAGGTATGCGTTTGAACGATGGCGCCATTAATAATTTTCAAAAAATTTACGAAAGCAGTTTCCTTTTCTATTACAAATGAAAAAACATCAACATTGTTGATTTTTGGGTTTACTACTAAGGATTTGCTGCGGTATGAGTTAAGTATGTCGATGCGCTCCTTAAGTAATTGAGCTTTCTCAAATTCCATTTTATTGGCAAGAGCCATCATTCGGGTTTTCAGATTATTGACAAGGCTAACAATATCTCCTTTAATGATATTTTTTATTTCTTTAATGTTTTCGGAATAATCGTATTCATTTTGTGCCCCAATGCATGGTCCCAAACATTTACCAATATGATAATCTAAGCAAACATTGAATTTCTCGGATGAAATATGCTGCGGTTTTAAATCGTAATTACAGCTTCTGATTGGGTACAATTGACGAATTAAATCAAGTATGGTTCTCATCATTTTAACTGATGCGTAAGGGCCAAAATATTCGCTGCCATCAGAAATTCTGTTTCTAGTTGAAAAAACCCTTGGATAATCTTCGTTTTTTATACAGATCCACGGAAATGTTTTGTCGTCTTTTAACAAAATATTGTAGCGCGGCTGATATTTCTTAATCAGATTGTTTTCGAGTAAAAGCGCATCAAGCTCAGTATCAACAACCATGTATTCAATCCGCGCAATTTTTGATACAAGTATTCTTAATTTTCCACCATTGCCTGATTCTTTATTAAAGTAGGATGCAACACGGTTCTTTAGGTTTTTCGCCTTGCCAACATAAATTATTTTATCTTGATTATCGAAATACTGATATACGCCCGGTGAAGCAGGCAAACTGCGAATTTGAAGTCGCAAATTATCTTTTATATTTAGCTTTGAGCTCATAGTTTGCCCAAAAATAACGAAAATTTAGTCTAAACATTTTTGTTGTTCGAAATTCCATCCCAACCCTGTGCAGTAAGTTGAACTGACTCTCCGGAATTGGTTATCAGATTTTTAGGAGTTCCAACATCAGACATATGCCCAATTATATAAAACTCGCCTTTACCGTTAATTTTTTCAAAATCGCCTTGACTTACCGTAAATAACAGTTCATAGTCTTCACCTCCGTTTAGCGCACAGGTAATGGGGTGAATGCTAAATAGTTCTGCAACAGTAACTGTTTGGGCATCAATCGGAATTTTTTCTTCATAGATATTACAACCTAAGCCGGATTCCTCGCACAGGTGTAATACTTCGGAAGCAAGGCCATCACTTATATCAATCATGGATGTTGGTATCAATCCTATTTCGGCAAATCGACCAATCATATCGATACGGGCTTCAGGTTTTAACTGACGTTCGATTACATATTCATAACCTGCCAAATCAGGCTGAATATTTGGGTCTTTTTTAAAAACGGCCTTTTCACGTTCAAGCAGTAATAAACCGGCATAAGCAGCTCCTAAATCGCCGCTTGTTACTATCAAATCGCCCGGCTTCGCTGTACTTCGCTTAGTTATCTTTTCTTTATCAGCAATTCCCAATACGCTAATGGCTAAAAATAAACCGCTTGTACTTGAAGTGGTATCTCCCCCAACCAAATCAACATTGTATTTTTCGCAAGCCAATAGCATGCCGGAATAAAGCTCTTCCAACGACTCAACCGAAAAACGATTTGAAACCGCAATGCCAACGGTAATCTGGGTTGGAGTGGCATTCATGGCGGCAATATCAGATAGATTAACCATAATTGCCTTATAACCCAAATGTTTTAAAGGTGTATAACTCAGGTCAAAATGCACGCCTTCGACTAATAAGTCAGTGGAAAGCAAAACCTGTTTTGACTCAAAATTTAAAATGGCTGCATCATCACCAATGCCCTGTAGAGTTGAATTTTGCCTGATGGCCACATTTTTAGTGAGCCTGTCTATAAGTTTAAATTCGCCAAGCTCTGCTAACTCAGTCCGTTTTTGCCTGTTTTCAAACATTAATTAAGTTTTTTGCAAAAATACAAATATTTCACCTTTAGAAACTTGATGTGAAAATAGACTTATAAATCAGACAATCAATTACTAAAGCGTATACGAAGTTTAATTGATAATGCGATTACGAAAAACAATAAAGCCAAAAATGCAGATAATCTGCCAATATAATCGCCATACCTGACATAAAAAGTAATTTCGTCGTTTGCATTAAGGATGGCTTTTCGGGCATCTCTCACCCAATAGTCTGTTTTTTCGTAGATATCGCCACGCTGATTTACAAAGCATGAGATTCCTGTATTTGCAGATCGGGCAATGCTTCTTCGCGTTTCGATGGAGCGTAGGCTGGCGAACAATAAATGTTGTTTGTATCCGGAGGTATTTCCCCACCAGCCATCATTGGTGATAATAAATAACAATTGAGCTCCATTTTTAACGAATCCGTTTGTAAACTCACCAAAAACGGATTCGAAACAAATCATTGGCCCAAATTTAATTAAACCATCCGCCGAAGTAAAGACTTTTCTTTCAGTATCATAACCTAAACTTCCTACAGTGCCCCCTAAATTAAATGCAATTTCCTGAAAAGGAGCCATAATTTTTTGAAAAGGCATTTTCTCAACTCCGGGTACAAATTTGGATTTATGATAATGTTCCTTTTTGTCGTGGCGATTTAAATACAAAGCTGTATTATACTCATCGTATAATGCTCCAGAAGAAGTAGATCTGGCCGTAATGGTTGCTTCAGAAAGAAATTTATAAGAGGAAACACCAATAATTAAATTTAAATTCTCAAAATC
>JAZDJM010000188.1:0-7854 GCA_043804305.1 Bacteroidota bacterium | reverse complement strand
TAATGTAACTTCACACTTTTATTTAAACGCTTTAACTCATTTTTATACCAGGGTTTAAGTAAAATTGTCTGATAACTCAGTTCCAGATAATTTAAAAATCTCTGTGCAGTATTTGAAGAAATGCCTGCTTCTCTTGCCAATTGGGAATAATTTACAAGTTGGCCTGTGAGCAAAGATGTTGTCTTTTGAATTTTCACGAACGGTTCCAGGTTTGTAAATTCGGCAAGATCCCTGATATCCCTTTCCAGGTATGTGCGAATGTAGTTCAGCAACCATTCTCTTTTATCTGTCTCATTGAGAGAATCCCCGGAAAGCGCAGGGTAAGATCCATTAAGCAGGTAATTTTCAAATATTTTAATAATTTGCGGATATTCAGGATTTAAATGGAAAGAGGGTAAAACCTCTGACAATTCAAAGGTTTGACAATAATGTTGAAAAAAAGAAAGCCTGGGTTTCTGGCTCCATGAATTCGTTAACATTTCAGGAATAGTCAGGGGATACACTTCATAAATACTGCACCTGCCCGCCAGGCTTTCTTTAACTTTTTGCATTAAAAGAATCTGGCTTGAACCAAGAAGTATATACCTTGGTATTTCATACTGATCATAAACCGATTTTATACTTTCAATCAATACCGGTTCCTTTTGTACTTCATCAAGGATGGCGTTCGGATACTGCAATGCCCACTGTCCGGCAGTAAGTCTG
Organism: Bacteroidota bacterium; assembly: GCA_043804305.1. Classification (GTDB taxonomy): domain Bacteria; phylum Bacteroidota; class Bacteroidia; order Bacteroidales; family UBA12170; genus UBA12170. Next base: position 7,149 of record JAZDJM010000188.1, on the reverse strand, counting down.
GCATAATCCCCGCGAAGCATCGGGTCTTCAATTGATAAATAGGTATAATCAGGAAATGCTTTTCTTGCCAGTGTTGTTTTACCAGTTTGCCGAGCTCCTGTTAATATGATTATCCTGCCAAATTGATGCCTGTTTTTATCAATGATGGTTTGATTTAAAAATCTTGATTTCATATATGGGCGTAAAATTTTAAATGAGATGTATAAAATTACGGCAAAAAATAACAATTTGCAAATTATTGTATATTTGGTTCATACGTAATTGTCTCTGCAGTCTGCAAAATACTTGTTTACATGCAAACGAATTTTTTAGTATTCTTTTTTCTGCCAGGCTTTTCAGACAACAGTTATGCTATTTTAAAAATATTATTTATTTAGAGGAAGTCGAGTTTATGGAAGGTTTCGCCGTATCAGAAGAAATTGTAAAAAATTATCTGATTGATACCGCAACCGAAGCTTTTTAAGACCAGGCTACTGACAAACGACAATCCATCACCATGACACGAAGAAAAAGGAGGAGCATTTGTGACTACTTTATTAAAATTTCAATACAAAGAAATAAATGAGGGAATAAATAAATATGAATTCATTCAAGGCAATCCGGTGATTTGGACTTCTGAATTACTGACCTCGCCATGACATAAAACAAAAATCCGCTCTTAACTTCCAGAAAGATGCATAAAGTTCATTTTTCTGGCAGATAGTTTCATAATGTGGACGGAATTTTAAAAAACGGGAGAAATTTTACCCTTGTATTGTTCAGTCTGATTTCGCTTTCAAAAAAGAGATTAATGATCCATGCTTCCCCGGGATTGTATTTTTCAATAAAATTTCTGAACGACCTCGTCATGGAAGCAGTCTTTAAATCGCTGTATTTTACTTCCACCGGTATTATGCCTGATGGAGCATGCAAGATAAAATCCACTTCAGCTTTGTCTTTCGTTCTCCAAAAGTGCAGGCTTGCCTTATGTGCCGGAATATTATTCTTTAACATATGAAAAACAAAATTTTGAAAAACAAATCCAAGCTGACTGGGTAAGGATAGGTTTCCCATATTGCCAATGGCATAATTTCTAAAGCCCAAATCGTTAAAATAATAAACCGGCGATTTTGTAATTTCTTTTTTATTTAAATGTGCCTTAATTTCTTTTTTAATATTCTTTGGATCATGACACTTAATGATTTATCGGGTTATTTAACACATAGAGGTATTAAAATATCGGGTTGTTTTAAAATTATTTTTACCCTGAACCTTCCTGGAAGAAACTTTCCTTATTTCTTCTGAATTGGGTATCCCTAAAAAACAATTGGACGATAGATAAAAGTGTTAAAGAAAAGGCAGAAAATTGAATTAAAAGGAAGTAAAAAAACTGGCGGATGTTGGAAAATTAATGAAAATGCAGTTAAGATAGCATTTGCAAAAACACACTGGCTTTGACAGAGATGGATTTAGGAAAATATAATAATAAAAAACCATAAATTTCTTTATTAAAACCTGACAGCCTCTATCATTATCTGTCAGTGTTTTAAAATTATACCATCAAGCCTCATAATAAACACAACTCAAAACATCAGGTTCAACAGCCTGGCGCTAACATTCATCAAAAAATTTTAAAAGTCACAATGAATCTTTATTTGTAAAAATCGTCAGCGTAATGAACTAAATTTATATAAAAATCGTCAGTATAAATATTTTAATTAATTTTGTCGAGAAAAAATAAATAATGAATACAATTAAGCGAACATTAGAAGATACCATAAAACAATATCTTATACCTAATAAAGTGATTTTACTTTTTGGAGCCAGAAGGGTTGGAAAAACTGTGATGCTTAAAAGGCTGATGGAAGCAATAACCGGGAGGGTATTATATTTGAATGGGGAGGATTTTGATACAATGGCTTTATTGGCCAACCGGTCTATTGCCAATTATCATCATTTATTTCAAAATGTTGATCTTTTGATAATAGATGAAGCTCAAAATATTCCTGATATAGGAAAAATTCTGAAATTGATTGCCGATGAGATTACTGGTTTGAAAATCATTGCCAGTGGTTCTTCATCGTTCGATTTATTGAATAAAACAGGTGAACCATTGGTAGGCAGAAGTTCAACTTTTATTTTACATCCCTTCAGCCAGCTTGAATTATCCGTAAAGGAAAGTTTACTTGAAATGAGACAAAACTTAGAAAGTCGTTTGATTTATGGTACTTATCCTGAAGTGGTGATGCTCGGCAATTTTGAACAAAAATGTGATTATTTAAAAGAAATTGTGAACGCTTATTTATTAAAAGATATTCTTTCGGTTGATGGGATAAGAAATGATATAAAAATGAAATATTTGCTCAGATTGATTGCTTTCCAGACCAGCAACGAAGTTTCATATGATGAATTGGGAAGACAATTGGGCATGAGCAAAAACACAGTGATACGATATCTCGATTTATTATCTAAAACATTTGTGATTTTCAGATTGGGAGCTTATGCTAAAAATCTCAGAAAAGAAGTTTCAAAAGCCGGCAAATATTACTTTTACGATACAGGCATCCGTAATGCCGTTATTTCAGATTTTAAACCACTATCAATACGCCAGGATGTTGGCGCTTTATGGGAAAACTATCTGATTGTTGAGCGCATTAAACAAAATGCAAATCTGAAAAAACACAACGAATATTATTTCTGGCGAACTTATGATAAACAGGAAATTGATCTGATCGAGGAAGAATCTGATACGATCAGGGCATTTGAATTCAAATGGAGCAAAATCAATTGTCATATTCCTGCAGCTTTTGCCAATGCTTACCCACAGGCAGAATACAATGTGATTAATAAAGATAATTACCAGGATTTTATTCTTTAAACCTGAAAAGTAATATCTGTCAAAAGTGGTAAAAAACATCTAATGAACATCTCTAAAAACCACTTTAAGAAATGCTAAAGTGCGAGGCTGTCTAAAAAGTCAGCTAATCGCGTATTCTGAGCGGAGCCGAAGAATACATTTTGCTGAAAATGAACACATTTCGACTACGCTCAATGTTCAGGTTTTCAAAAATTTCGGCTTTTTAGACAGCCTCCTGTATTTCAGGCGCTTAAAAATTCGCGCTTCCGTGAGAATGACAGAAAACTATGGTTTTTTAGAAGTGTCCGAATGTAAAATCATTTTAACCCCGAACCTTCCTGCCAAAAAACAGAAGGTTATTATAAATTGGAATAAAATCCTGCTATATATATTTACACAAACAATTTTTTTGCAACCTTTATATCTTGTAACCTTATTACTTTATACCTTCCTTTTTCTTCACCTGTGTCTTTGCACTATTGTCTTGTTTTGATAAACCTTGCTCAAAAATTGATAAGTACCATTGCATAAGCTTAGAATACATTAATTTTGAGGTGCAATAAATAAAGAAACATGTGCGGTATATTAGGCTTAACAGTAAGGATTAATTCAATACAAACTTTATATTAAATTATTTTTATGAAATTTCAGGAATCTGAACAGTTGGAACTGAAATCGAGTTTTTCTGAATGGAAAGAAATTATCACTTCTTTGGTTGCATTTGCAAACAAAAAAGGAGGTAAAATAATTGTTGGTGTTTCTGACAGTGGTGATTTTCAAAACCTGAAAGTTGGAAAGCATACTATTGAGGATTTTGTGAATAAAATAAAACAACATACTGATCCGGTTCTTTATCCCTCAATTAATATTAAAGAATTCGGCTTAGGTGAATTTGTGGAAATTGAAATCCCGGAATCTGACTATAAACCAGTATTTGCTTTTGATAAAGCATATATCAGAACGGGAAAATCAAATGTTAAAATCAGTAATCAAACACTTCGTGAATTGATTAAAAGGTACAAAACACCTGATTTTGATCACGAAGTTTCTGCAATAAGGTTTTCAACTGAAAAGATTGACATAAACTGGTTATTGACAATAAACAATAAATTTTTTAAAATTGACACAAACGATTCTTTTAAATTTTTATCTGCTATCAACGGTTTAAAGGCTGACTTTTTCACCAATGGTTCTTTCCTGTGTTTTGTCAACGACATTTCAATAATGCCTAATGCTGTTATCAAACTTGCACGGTTTAAGGGCGAAATTGCCGATGTTTTTGTTGACATGAAACATACTACAGGCAACCTCATGGTATGCGTTGATGAATGTTTAACTTTTGTCAACAGGTCAATCAATATGAAAGTGGTATTTTCCGGACAGGCAGAAAGAATTGAGATATGGGATTATCCGATAGAGGCATTGCGCGAGGCTATAATTAATGCGATTGTACACAGGGATTATTCAGATCCAGGGAACATTCAAATCAGGATTTTTGATAACCGGGTTGAAATTTGGAGCCCGGGATTGTTGCCTAGAGAAATTAACCTTGCAAAAATTGAGACCGAATGCCGGTCAATCCCAAGAAATAAAAACATAGCCCGTTATTTCTTCCAGGTTAATTTAATCGAAAATTGGGGAACAGGTTTTGTAAGAATGATAAACCGCTGTAAAGAAAATGGCAATCCCAGACCTTTGTTCGAAGAAAAAGCAGGTGCTTTTGTGATCACTTTTTTTAAATCTCAATCCAAAAGAATAAATGAGGGAATAAATGAGGGAATAAATGAGGGAATAAATGAGGGAATAAATGAGGGAATAAATGAGGGAATAAACAGGTTGCTACAATTTATTGAAAACAATCCCGGGAAAAGGACTTCTGAAATATCCTCTCAGCTTGGAATCCCTTCAAAAACAATTGAACGGTGGATAAAGATTTTAAAGGACACATCAAAAATTGTTTTCAAGGGAAGCAAGAAAACAGGCGGATATATTGGTCTTGAGTGAATATGTAAAAATTTTATCATCAGGGGTTGATAACAACTTACACCTGTTTTCTTCTTGCTCACACCGCCATTTATCTCTGCTTTATTAATTAATTATTTAGAAACGGAAAAGAATTTGACAGTGTGATAAAAATGGGAATGAATGGAAAACAAATCCGGCATTACCATCAACCTGGTGCAAAGGAGATAGAAAAGCAGCTTTTTATAATTATATAGTCTCCTGTTTTCGGAAAACGACACTTTGCGCAATAATAAAATAAGGGGGATACAATAAAATGTGGTTTGAGCACTATTGATCTTGATTTTGAAAGAACAATAAAGAAAATTAATGAGATTAAAAGATTATACAACTATTGATAAACCAAATAAATTTTTGAAATGGTTATCTTTTATGATAACTTTGTAAAATGAGCAGACAAATTATTTTTCATGGACAATACTTTCTTGATTTTTACAATGATTTAAACATAAAAGTCAAAGAAAAAATTCAATTTGTATTTCAATTAATAAAGCAAATTGAGAAAATTCCGAAGAAATTTATCGCTCCGATAATTGGATATGAGGGTTTATTTGAAATCAGAATTGAATACGAATCAAACATTTACCGGATTTTCTGCTGTTTTGATAAAGGCAATGTAATTGTCTTATTTAATGCATTTCAAAAGAAAACACAAAAAACGCCAGCCAAAGAAATAGCAAAGGCGATGAAATTGAAACAAGAATATTTTAAACATCAAATATAACCGATATGAAAAAAAATAAATATTCAGGGATAAACTCTTTTGATGAACTATTAGATATCGAATATGGTAAAATCGGAACAGAAAAAAGAAATGAGTTTGAAGAAAAAGCACAAATGTTTATTATAAGCGAAATGCTAAAAGAAGCGAGAAAAGAAGCTAATCTGACACAGGAAGAATTGGCGCAAAAAGCCGGAACCAAAAAAAGCTATATTTCAAAAATCGAAAACGCAAAGGGAAATATTCAATTATCAACATTGATACGGATTTTTGAAACCGGGTTAAACCGGAAAATCGGATTGACTTTCCTTTAAATGGCAATTTTCGAGCCGGTGACGAAAATTTTCAGCAAGGATTTATAGTAATTGTATATTCCGACATAAAACATGAGCCTGGTGAATTTGTCACCGATAAAAGATTAAACGTTGGAATAAAATCCTGTTATATATATTGACACAAACAATTTTATTGCAACCTCTATATCTTGTACCCTTATTACTTTAAACCTTCTTTTTTCTTCACCTGTGTCTTTGTACTATTGTCTTGTTTTGATTAACCATTCCCAAAAATTGACAAGAAAGATTGCCGAGACTTGTAATAATTTAACTTTGGCAGCTTAATTCTATCGATATTGTGAAAACAACTAGTAAAAAAATAAATGTATTATTTGATATCGGTCATCCTGCCCATTTTCATCTTTTTAAAAACTTTATTCTATTCCTAAAAGAAAGAGGTATACAATTTTTTATTGTTACACGAAACAAAGAAATTACTAATACTTTAATTAAATATTACGGGTACGATTACCTTACATTGTCAAATCCTGGTGGAAATTTGTTTACAATGGTTTTTGAATTGATCAAACGAGATTTGTCAATATTTAATTTACAGCTAAAGCATAAATTTACTCATGCTTTCGGTACTTCTGTTTCTATTGCACATCTTTCTGCCATAAGCAAAGTTAAGTCATATAATTTTAACGAAGATGATGATGCAGTCGTTCCTTTATATGCCAGATTAACTTATCCTTTTACAACAAAAATAATCAATCCGGATTGTATTTCCCATGATAAATGGAAGGGAAAACGTGTGTTTGTTCCTTCATACCACGAGCTAGCCTACCTGCATCCAAATAGTTTCACTCCTGACAAAAAAATACTGGAAAAATACAGATTGCATGAAAAAAAATATGTTATTTTTCGACTATCCGCACTGAAAGCCCACCATGATATTGGCGCAAACGGCATCAGTGCAGAATTGAGGCACAAAATCGTAAATTTATTGGCTGATTTTGAAATTATTGAATCAAAGGAATGCAAAACAGGAAATAAAATCGAACCATGGGATATGCACCATATACTGTCTTTTGCAAAAATGATAATTTCAGATTCACAGACTATGGCAGCGGAAGCAATGGTTTTGGGAACACCCTCAATAAGAATAAACACATTTGTTGGAAAAATCTCATACCTCGAAGAATTGGAAAATCATTATCAGCTTGGTTATGGCTTTTTACCATATGATGAAAAAGAAATACTTAAAAGAGTAGGAGAACTTACAGCAAAAAATG
>JAZDJM010000187.1:0-3305 GCA_043804305.1 Bacteroidota bacterium | reverse complement strand
TCCATTGTTCACTCAAGGTAATGCTAAGAATGCGCAAAAGCATTGTTGTTGAAGGCCCAATTACAATTTCCTCTTTCCGGCGGGCATTGATAAATCCGGCCATTTTTTGAGTTGCCTGCTCCAGTCTGTTGCCAGATTCCTGTGAAATTCGATAGGATGCCCCTAATTGTACATTGGTGTTTCCCAAATAATCGGAGATGCGATGGATTACGCCAGCAAGCACTTGCGAGCCTCCGGCATTATCCATATAGATAAAATCGCGTTTTAATGCCGGAAATTGATTGCGCACAAATTCCAGATTGAGTGTGGTTGGTAGTGACATAAGGCGATTATTTTTCGCCTAAAATTAAGGAAAATATTGAATTTTCTTAGTGTTTTCTCTCTGTGATCTATGCCTTAATGGTTTATTGTCACTGAGGAACTATATGATTTAGTTTTGAACAAAAGCTAAAACTGCATCCGTAATATACTTCAACTGTTCGTCGTTAAGTTCGGTATGTATTGGTAAAGAAACAACATTTGCTGCCAATTTTTCGGCAATCGGAAATGAACCCTCCGTATAACGCTCATCCAGATAAGCTTTTTGCTGATGAAGAGGAACCGGATAATATACAGCATTTGAAATTCCTTGCTCACTTAAATGTTTTTGCAGTTTTTCACGATCAACGCCATTCAATACCAGCGTATACTGATGGAAAACATGGTCGGTAAAAGAGGCTGTTACCGGAGTAGTTAGCTTATCGCAATGAGCAAAAGCGGCATTGTAATAATTGGCTGCATAGTTTCTGGCTTTTGCAAAATCATCCAGATGAGGCAATTTTACTTTCAAAATTGCAGCCTGAATACTGTCTAATCTTGAATTAATTCCCACATAATCATGATAATAACGCACTTTCATTCCGTGGTTAACCACCGCACGCATCTGATCGGCCATTTTATCGTCATTGGTAAAAATCGCGCCGCCATCGCCATAAGCGCCTAGATTTTTCGAAGGAAAGAAAGATGTACAACCGATATGGCCAATGGTTCCTGCTTTTAATTTTTTGCCATTTTTAAAAGTATAAGTTGCTCCAATGGCCTGTGCATTATCTTCGATAACAAATAAATTATGTTCGCCGGCAATTTTCATTATTTCATCCATATTGGCGCATTGGCCGAATAGATGAACCGGAACGATGGCTTTTGTTTTTGGAGTGATGGCTTTGCGGATGGCATCCGGATCAATATTCATGGTGTCTTCCAATACATCAACCAAAACAGGTGTAAGTCCAAGCAAAGCAATAACTTCAGCAGTAGCTATAAAAGTAAAAGTGGTGGTAATTATTTCATCACCGGCTTTTAATCCCAATCCCATCATAGCTACCTGAAGTGCGTCTGTTCCGTTTGCACAAGGAATCACATGTTTTACGCCAAGATATTTTTCCAAATCAGCAGCAAACTCATTGACTGCCGGTCCGTTGATGTAAGTGGAGTTATCTAAAACTTTTTGAATTTCGGTATCAATTTCTTTTTTTAATCTTCTGTATTGACCTTGTAGGTCGACCATTGGTATATTCATTGTATTCTCCGGTATTTGAAATTTTGTGCAAATATAATTCCTTTGTGTGAATGGATGAACAAGTGGGTTGAATTATCTATTAAATTGTTCATCGCAAAATAAAATAGCTTGCATAAGTTAGTGGAATCTTATCGATTGTTTTTACCCTGGCAATTGTGAAATTTAAGAATTTCATGTAGGTTTGTGGGTTAAAAAGATAAATCATGCGTTTTCTCTATTCGGTTTTTGTGTTGCTGTATGGTTTTGGCATACAGCTTATTTCTGTATTCAATGCAAAAGCTGCCCTTTGGGTTAAAGGACGGAAAACCCTATTTAAGGAAATCGAAGAAAAATTAAGCACGAATAAAAAACCGATAATCTGGATGCATGCGGCAAGTTTGGGCGAATTTGAACAAGGCCGTCCGGTTTTGGAATCCATAAAACAGCAGTTTCCAGGATATGCGCTTGTTTTGACTTTTTTCTCGCCTTCAGGCTATGAGGTGCGAAAAAATTATCCGAATGCCGATTTTGTTTTTTATCTGCCTCTCGACACCCCAAAAAACGCAAAACTATTTTTAGAAATCGTACCGGCATCGCTGGTTATCTTTATTAAGTACGAATATTGGTATAATTATCTGAAAGAAATCGAAAAGAAAAAAATTCCGATGGTCATCATTTCGGCTATTTTCCGAAAAAAACAGATTTTTTTCAGCTTTTACGGCTCTTGGTTTTTAAATCATCTGAAACAAATCGACTGGTTTTTTGTGCAGAATCAGGAATCGCTTAATTTGCTAAATAAAGTTGGGATATTGCAATGCAGCATTTCAGGCGATACCCGATTCGACCGTGTTGCTCAAGTTGCAAGCTTGGCAAGTACCAATCCAATCCTTGAACAGTTCAAAGGAAATTCAAAATTGCTGTTGGTTGGAAGCAGTTGGCCTAAGGATGAAACGCTAATTTATCCGCTACTGGCAAAATTTCCTGAGCTTAAAATCGTTATCGCTCCTCATCTAATTGATGAAAAACACATTAAGCTCATCAAAAAGCACACCGCCGAAAAGCATATCAGGTATTCGGAAGCAAAATCAAATAATGTTAAGCAAAAGCAGGTTTTAATTGTAGATAATTTTGGATTGCTTTCCGCTTTGTATCTTTATGCCGATTTTACCTATATTGGTGGAGGATTCGGTGCCGGGCTCCACAATACGCTCGAAGCAGCCACCTTTGGGATGCCGATTTTTATCGGTCCCAATTATAAAAAGTTTCAGGAGGCCGTTGATCTTGTTGAACTAAAAGCCATTAAAGTCATTGAAGATTCAAACGATCTGGAAATTGCATTGCATCATTTATTAAGCAATCCTGAACTTTGCCTGAAAAAAGCAGCACTTGCACGCAACTACGTAAAAGCGAAAACCGGAGCCGCCAATCAGATACTGGATTTTTTGAAGGATAAAAAGCTGATTTATGAAAGAAATTAAATGGGGAATACTGGGTTGCGGCAATGTTACCGAAGTAAAAAGCGGCCCGGCATTTCAACAAATTAAAGGTTCTGAAATTGTTGCCGTGATGCGCCGCGATGCTGCAAAAGCCGCAGATTATGCACTCAGGCATGGCGTAAATATATGGTATTCCAATGCCGAAGAATTAATTGCCGACGAAAAAGTGAATGCGGTGTATATTGCCACGCCTCCCGATACCCATGCTTTTTATACATTAAAAGCACTCGAAGCCGGAAAAACGGTTTATGTTGAAAAACCCATGGCTATTG
>JAZDJM010000186.1:0-4029 GCA_043804305.1 Bacteroidota bacterium | reverse complement strand
CCCGATCAAAGAATTTATGAGTATAAGAAAAAGCCTTTTTTTAAACCCGCAGCCTATTCCGTTGCGAAGGCAGGTGTTTTGAATTTAACGAGGTATCTTGCTACATACTGGGCGAAGAAAAACTTGAGGATTATGTTGCCGGACAAAAAGAAATCCCTTTCGAAGTTATAAATTCATGCAAGGGAAGCCAATTGGAAGGCGTTCGTTATGAACAACTTTTACCTTATGCCCAGCCTGAAGATGGTGATGCATTTCGTGTTTTGCATGGTGATTTTGTAACCACCGCAGATGGAACCGGAATTGTGCACATTGCTCCCAGTTTTGGTGCCGACGACTTTAAAGTTGCTGCACAAAATGGCATTGGCGCCCTGACAATGGTTGACAAAACGGGTCGTTTTGTTAAAGAAATGGGTGAATTTGCCGGCCGTTTTGTTAAGGCAGAATATTATCCGGATGAGCATCCGCTGAGAAATGAACCCGTTGATGTTGATATTATTGTGAAGCTGAAAAAGGAGAATCGTGCCTTTAAAACTGAAAAACACCTGCACTCCTATCCGCATTGCTGGAGAACTGATAAACCAATTCTGTATTATCCGCTTGATAGTTGGTTCATCAAAACCACTGCGCTAAAGGAACGGATGATAGAGTTAAACAAAACCATTAACTGGAAACCGGCTGCTACCGGAACAGGCCGTTTTGGAAACTGGCTGGAAAACTTACTCGACTGGAATCTGAGCCGTTCCCGTTTCTGGGGAATTCCTTTGCCAATATGGCGAACAAAAGATCAGGAAGAAGAAATTTTTATAGGTTCTGCAGAACAGATGAAAGCTGAAATTGAAAAAGCAATTGCTGCCGGATTTATGGATGAGAACCCAATGGCCAATTTTGTTCCGGGTGATATGTCGAAAGCGAATTATGAAACATTTGATTTGCATCGTCCGTTTGTTGATAATATCGTTTTGATTTCCAAATCAGGAAAACCCATGTATCGTGAGGCCGATTTAATTGATGTTTGGTTTGATAGCGGCTCTATGCCTTATGCACAATGGCATTATCCTTTCGAAAATCAGGATAAAATAGACAATTTCTTCCCGGCTGATTTTATTGCCGAAGGTGTTGACCAGACACGCGGTTGGTTTTTTACTTTGCATGCCATTTCAACCATGGCATTCGACAATGTAGCATTTAAAAATGTGGTTTCCAACGGCTTGGTTCTTGATAAAAACGGAAATAAAATGTCCAAGCGATTAGGCAATGCTGTTGATCCTTTTGAAACTCTTGAGCAATATGGCGCCGATGCAACGCGTTGGTATATGATTACAAATGCACAACCCTGGGACAACTTAAAATTTGATTTGTCAGGAATTGATGAAGTTAGACGTAAATTTTTTGGAACACTTTACAATACCTATTCTTTCTTTGCACTGTATGCAAATATCGATGGATTTACCTATTCTGAAAAAAATATTCCGAATAACGAAAGGCCGGAAATTGACCGTTGGATACTTTCTGAATTAAACAGCCTGATTCTTCAAGCCGACGAAGCCTATGCCGATTATGAGCCGACACGCGCCGGAAGAGCAATTGCAAAGTTTGTGACCGAACATTTAAGCAATTGGTTTGTAAGATTAAGTCGCCGCAGATTCTGGAAAGGTGAATATACCAACGATAAGATTTCAGCCTATCAAACGCTATATAGCTGTCTGGAAACTGTTGCAAAACTAAGCTCTCCAATCGCTCCTTTTTATAGCGACAAATTATTTATCGACCTGAATAAGGTAAGTAAGAAACATGATATTATCTCCGTTCATTTGTGCGATATGCCCGTGGCCAACACCAATTGCATTGATAAAGATTTGGAAGAACGTATGGAAATGGCACAGGAGTTTTCGTCGATGGTTTTATCGCTGCGCAAAAAGAACAATATCAGGGTTAGACAGCCTTTGAATAAAATGATTATTCCGGTTTTGAACGGCAATTTTAAAGAGCAGGTCGATTTGGTTAAAGAGCTTATACTGTCAGAAGTTAACGTAAAGACTCTGGAATATATGGCAGAAGACTCTAATCTATTGGTTAAAAAAATAAAGGCTAATTTTAAAACGCTGGGGCCAAAATATGGTAAATTAATGAAGCAAATTGCATCTGCCATAGAATTAATGAGTCAGGTTGAAATAAAACAATTCGAAAAAGAAGGAGTTTTTACCTTCGCGATAGAAGACAAAACAATTGAAATTGATTTGAATGATGTTGAAATAAGCACTCAGGACATTCCCGGATGGTTAATTGCAAATTCAGGCTTATATACTGTGGCTCTTGACACTACACTTACCGAAGAATTGATACATGAGGGAAAAGCACGTGATTTAATCAACAAAATTCAAAGTTTAAGAAAAGAAAAGAATTTTGAGGTTACCGATAAGATTCAAATTATTCTGCAAAAACATGACGAATTTGATGCAGCATTTAAAAAGAATTATTTATATATTTGCTCTGAAACATTAGCAGAGTCCTTAGTACTTTCAAGCGAGTTGAAGGCTGATTCAGATCGTATCGAATTAACTGAAACATCGGCCTTATTGATTGATATTAAGAAAGTTAAATAAAGGATTAATAACTAAATAAAATTGAAGTGCCATGACTAAAAACACAAAAACTGACAAAACCAGATACTCCGATGAGGAGCTTCTGGAGTTTAAGGAAATTATTCTCAACAAGTTAGTAAAAGCCAGGGCCGATTTGATTATGCTAACAGATGCCTATACTAATAAAAACGAGAATGATACCAATGATACTTCCCCTACTTTTAAAGTTTTAGAAGAAGGTAATGCAGTAATGTCAAAAGAAGAGAACAGTAAATTAGCCAGTCGACAGGAAAAATTCATTACATCTCTCGAAAACGCTTTGGTTCGTATTGAAAACAAAACCTATGGCATTTGCCGCGAAACAGGAAAACTGATTGCAAAGGAACGTTTAAGAAGCGTGCCTCATGCAACACTAAGTATTGAAGCCAAAATGAACAGACCAGTTGTTCGCTAAATTGATAAAAAAAGGCCATTTCCATTCGATTTTATTGTTTGAGACGGCCTTTTTATTTATGCCCTAAACATTTACACTTGAAAAAATCATTATTTGTTATTTTTTTGGTTCTTTTTTTAGACCAAGTATTAAAGATCTGGATAAAAACCAATTTCTATTTAGGCGAAGAAATTTCAGTACTTGGCAACTGGTTTTATCTCCATTTTACTGAAAACAATGGAATGGCCTTTGGGTTTGAACTTGGATTCTCATACGGGAAATTATTTTTAAGCCTGTTTCGCCTCGTGGCAATTGGAGCAATCGGCTGGTATTTATTTCGTTGCATTAAAAGAGAAGCTAATAGTGGTTTAATAATAAGCCTTTCTTTGATTCTTGCCGGTGCTATAGGGAATATTATCGATAGCGCATTTTATGGTATTTTGTTTAACGAAAGTACTTTTTATCAAACCGCATCATTTTTGCCTGCCGAAGGGGGTTATAGCAGTTTTTTACATGGTAAAGTTGTAGATATGTTTTATTTCCCTATCATTGATACTACCTGGCCGGAGTGGCTGCCATTTATTGGCGGATCTGATTTTCACTTTTTTCGCCCGGTTTTTAATTTAGCCGATTCTGCCATTTCGTTAGGTGTCGGTCTTCTTATTGTTTTTCAGAAAAGATTATTGAAAGACTTTTAATCCTTGCTGATTATTGATTTTAAGAGTATCTTTGTTCAAACAGTATAAAAAGCATTTAAAATCCTCCAAAAATGACGAATCCTGAAATTCCTCAAAAAAAGCCTTACCTAATCGATATGGAAGCCGGAAATTATGCCTGGTGTTCATGCGGCAAAAGCAAAAACCAGCCTTTTTGTGACGGCTCACATAAAGGCAGTGAATTCAAGCCATTTATTCAAAAAATAGATGCACCCCAAAAAGTGGCCTGGTGTGGATGTAAGCACACAAAAAATAAACCGTTTTGCGATGGCAGCCACAATAAACTTTAAAGATTTCG
>JAZDJM010000185.1:0-3128 GCA_043804305.1 Bacteroidota bacterium | reverse complement strand
ATTTTCATTTTTGGCGATTATGTCAATTTCATCATTTTTAAACCGCCAGTTTTTTTCTAAAATTCTAAAGCCTTTGGAGGCCAATAGCTGGAGAGCAATCTCCTCACCTACCTTGCCCAGTTCCTGATTTTCTGTCATAATGTTTAATTAGCTCCTGCAGGCCCAATGTATTTTGAATCGCCAAAGCCCAAAATGGGATAAAAAATAAAACTCAGGAAAATTAAGCCTAAAGTAAAACCAATATCATGCCCAAAACTCTTTGATAATAAGTGAATAACATAGATTCCGATTACGAGGTTTACAAATGGCACAAATAACAAAAGCAGCCACCAGCCGGGTTTTCCGACAATTTTAAGCAGAATATAAAAATTATAAAACGGAATCAGAACTGCCCAGCCAGGTTGTCCGGCCTTTTCATAAACCTTCCATTCGGCAACTATCAGGAAGATAATTAAAAAAACAAAAAAGGCAATGTCGCGCGTTGTGAAATAATCTAAAATACAAAAATCAGAGAAGTAATCCATGGTTAATATTTTAAAATTCAATCAAACCTACATGAAATTCTGTAAATACACAAGAACGTAATAAAAAACTTCATGTAGGTTCCCTCTGTCTAATTTAATCAAATTTGTTTTTCAGAGGAAATATAATGAATTTTAATTTCAACTCAAATTATTAACCGGCTAAATTAATGAAACGATAAAACCGATTCCTGATTATCGGCAGTAAGGCTTGATATTCTTCCAAAAATTAATGCGCGGTTGTCGTCGATATGACCGGCAGGAAAACCAAAAACCACCGGAAATTTATATTCAGCAATATGTTCTTCAATAATTTCTTCGGCAGATTTTCCAAATGGAATGGTATTGTCTTTCATATCTGTCATTGCTCCAACTACCAAACCCGCAAGATTTTTTAATTTTCCGGCTCTCTTCAAATTAATCATCATCCTGTCAATATGATAGAGGTATTCGTCAATATCTTCGATAAAAAGAATCTTGCTGTTAAAATCCATTTGCGATGGCGAACCCATCATATTGTATAAAATTGATAAATTTCCTCCAATTAATTCTCCTTTGCATATTCCCGGCCTGATTACTTTTGAAGGTTTAAACTGATGTGAGTCCAGTTCTCCAAAAAGTGCACTATGCAAACTTTTAGTCGCTTGATTTAGTATGCCATTTTTGGGGAAATTTAATGGCATGGTAGCGTGAATGCTTTCCACACGGCATTTGGCATTAATATGGCTGTGAAAAACACTGATATCAGAATAGCCAATTATCCATTTTGGGAAACGAATAAAACGATCAAAATCTAAACGATCGATAATTCTAACACTTCCGTAACCGCCACGTGTTGCAATTATAGCCTTAATTTCAGGATTATCAATAAAACTTTGAAAATCAGCGAAGCGCTGATTGTCATTCCCGGCAAACTGATTATCCTGAGCAAAAAGATGGCTGCCAAAAACGGGCTCCAAACCCCAGTTCTGGAGCATCTTTACAGCAAGCTTAATTTCGTCGATGCTGATTTTTCGTGCAGGCGATACCAATCCAATCTGATCACCTTCCCGTAAATAAGGTGGTTTTGTCATGCTGCAAATTTATGCAATATTAAGTCTTGCTCATTAATTTTCATTATTTTTCCTCAGATATAGTTTTTTAAATCGACAAGATTAAGGCAACAGACATTTTATAATTTGTATTTTTGAATTTCAGAATTTCATGTAGTTTTGTCAAAATTTAAAAATGGCACTCATTCGAAAAGTAAAAGGCATTGCTCCTGTTTTTGGAACGGATTGTTTTCTTGCCGATAATGCAACAATTGTTGGAGATGTTGTTATAGGCGATAAATGCAGCGTTTGGTTTAATGCTGTAATTAGAGGCGATGTGCACTCAATCAGGATTGGCAATAATGTAAATATTCAGGATGGAGTAATTATTCATTGCACTTACCAAAAGGCAGAAGTAATTATTGGCAATAATGTTTCAATAGCTCACAATGCAATAGTTCACGGGGCAAAAATCCATGATAATGTATTGGTAGGAATGGGTGCTATATTAATGGATGGTGTTACTGTTGAAAGCAATTCAATAATTGCTGCAGGAGCAGTGGTGTCGAAAGGAACACTAATTAAATCAGGAAGTGTTTGGGCGGGAGTTCCTGCAAAAAAAATAAAGGATATAGACGAGCAATTGCTTAAAGGCGAAGTGAATCGCATTTCTGACTCATACAATATGTACGCAAGTTGGTACGATAAATAAGATTAAAGAATTAAATATAGAAAAATGAACAATATTGCAATTTTTCCGGGCTCCTTCGATCCAATTACTTGTGGTCATGCTTCAGTAATTCGCCGTGCGCTGCCGCTTTTCGATAAAATCATTGTTGCAGTAGGTGTAAATACAATAAAATCAACCTATTTTGATTTGGAAGTGCGGATAAAAATGATCGAGGCTGTTTTTGCCGATACCGATAAAATTGAGGTTAAAAGCTATACGGGTTTAACCATCGATTTTTGCAAGGATATTGGTGCAAAATTTTTATTGCGCGGACTCAGAACTGCTGCTGATTTTGAATTTGAGCGAAGCATTGGCCAAATTAACAAGCAGTTGAATCCTGAAATTGAAACCGTTTTTATGCTCACTCAGCCTGAACACACCGCACTAAATTCCTCAATTGTGCGGGATATCTTGCGGTACGGCGGCGATGTCAGTATATTTGTCCCAAAACAAATTCTGCCTTTCCTGAAATAATAAAAAGTTAATGCGATGATTTTTTCATGAAGAAGTTTATAAAACATCCAAAATTTATTTTTATTCTCTTGCTCCTTCCATTTTATGCACTAAGTCTTCCAACACAAATTAGCGGCAAAGTAATTAGCGGTGAAGGTTTAGTAATTAGAGCTTTGGTATATAGCGACAAGCTTAGTAATTCTGATTTTCAGCTTGGAATGCAAGAAATTGCCTCGAATGAATTGTTTAACTTAAGAGTTGAAATATCGGGAATCCAGGAAGTTACCGTTAAAATAGCCAATCAAAGTTTTTCTTTCTTTGCCGAAGAGGGAAAATCCTATCAAATGAAAATTGATAATTTGGAACTCCCTCCAAAAAGCTCTATATCGGAGC
>JAZDJM010000184.1:0-17279 GCA_043804305.1 Bacteroidota bacterium | reverse complement strand
ATTATAAGCCCATCCGTAAGTTTCGTAGTTTTCGCTGAATAAGTTACTTATCAACAGATTGAATTCTATGCTTTTAATCGATTTTGGAGTCATTTCATAAACCAGATTCAAATCATTTACAAAATAAGCATCAATACTATTGTAATCGTTGTTGGTGTTATCGATATACTGCTTTCCTACATATTTGGATACCAAACTGATTCTGATCTTATTCGTTGGCTTATAAGTAAATACTGACGAACCGATTTGCTCAGGCGAAAGTAAAATATTGGTGGTTCCAAGAGCCATGGAATCCTGGTTCCAATTATCCCAATTATCGATATAATGCACAAAATCTAGTATTTTATTCTTGCTAAAGGTAAGATTTGACTCCCAGCTTAGTTTAGTATTTATTTTTAATAAACCGGAAAGTTCAATTCCACTCCGATAACTCTTTGCCACATTAGCCATGATTGGATCACCAACATTGTTTATTTTTCCTGTGGCAATCAATTGGTCTTTATAAAACATTCCGTAGAAATTTGATTCAAATTTAAAACGTGAATTTTGGAAACGGTATCCAATTTCTAAATCGTATAATCTTTCGGGTTTGGGTTGATAATCTGTGTCAGCATCACGATAATTTCCACGACTAGGTTCGCGGTTTGCAATTGCAAATGAAGAATAAACCTGATTTTCTGAATTTATCTGATAAAAAACTCCGGCTTTGGGATTAAAAAAATGGAACTTGTGATTTTGTGTTATATCGCGCAAATCGTCATGTGTTCCGTTTATTTCGTAATTGATAAAACGATATTGTAAGTCTATGTAAGCTAGCAATTTAGACGTGATATTTATATTTGATTTTGCAAAAATATTTCCATCTTTTTTTAATCCGTTATTTTCGTACCAGCGATGCCTTATCGGATTATTTCCGGCGAATTCCGCCCAATTTACTTCGCCATAATGATCGCCGTCGTAAATGCTATATGCGCCGCCTATCACACCTTCTACTTTTCCGGAAATAAAATTTAATGCACTTGTGAGCCCGTAAAAATGATTATCGAGCCATTTCCGCTGAATTAAATCAGTGCGATTAATCGTTTCATTTCCAATTACAACTTCTTCCATCAGGTAATCGGCAAATTTGCGGTTTGTCTTAAACTGCTCATAATAACCTTTTCCTCTGGTGTAAAAAACTGCATTATTCCACTGAAATGTTGAATTGAAATGATGCGCCCAATGCAATTGATAATAATCCTGCTGATAATTGTCTACTTCGTTATCATAAGTATAATAATTAAAGGTTCTTGTGTTTGAACTAATCAAATGATTTGTGGTTTTATCATCCCACCAATTATCTGCAGCCAAATCAAGCATTCCTTCCAAATCATTGTTTAATTTTACTTTTGGAATACCGTACCAGGCCTGATAAGTTTGTTCTTTTCCGCTTAAAAGTGTAAATTTTAAAATGTCATTTTTACCATAATATGCTCCGGAAAAATACAATGATTTAAGCTCGGAACTTGCCCTGTCAATAAATCCGTTGGAACTGATTTTTGATGAGCGGCCGTCAAATGCAAAATTATTTATCAGTCCGGTTCCAAAACTAACCGAGTTTTTAAAAGTGTTAAAAGAACCTGCACCAGATTGAAGGGTTGCATAAGTTTCCGGGTTGAGTTGTTTTGTAAGCAAATTTACACTGCCACCAAATGCGGCGGCTCCATTAGTTGAAGTGCCAACTCCGCGCTGAATTTGAATATTATCTAATGAACTTGCCAGATCAGGCAAATCAACAAAATATACACTGTGCGATTCTGCATCATTCATAGGTATTCCGTTGATTGTTACATTGATGCGGGAAATATCCGAACCGCGCAAACTGAAATTGGTATAGCCAATTCCTGCGCCTGCATCAGATGTTACAACA
Source organism: Bacteroidota bacterium (assembly GCA_043804305.1). Taxonomy (GTDB): domain Bacteria; phylum Bacteroidota; class Bacteroidia; order Bacteroidales; family UBA12170; genus UBA12170. The sequence goes on along the minus strand of JAZDJM010000184.1, from coordinate 15,370 downwards.
ACAGATGGGCTTGAGGCAAGAATAAATGGTAAATCTTTTCCGTGATTTTTCTCCTGAATTTCTCTTTTGCCAATTTCCGAAAATGTAGTGGGCGTATTCTCTTTTGCACGCATGGCCGAGATAATTACTTCATCGCGTAATACCATACGGGTTTTTAGTTGAATAACAAGTTCAATATTTTCGAAAACATTTAAGGCTTGTTCATAAGTTTCATAGCCTAAATAGCTGATCATTAAGGTGTAATTTCCTTTCGGAATTTTATTCATTACAAAAACACCATCTGAATGACTTATTGCAAAATGAGAGGTTCCAACTAATTGAACAGCAGCTCCTTCAAGCGCTTCTCCACTCACTTTATCACTTATCTTTCCTCTAATTTGAAATTGAGCCAGGCCAAGGTAAGGCAGCGCAATTAAGCATAATAAAATAATTTTTTTAAACATCTTTTGATTTTTTAAACATTAAAAATCAATAGAGAGAAAACGAAAAAATTTTAACCTTTTTTCCCTGCTTCGGCATTACCCGTGCCAGGTTCAAAGAGTATGTTCTCAGCCCGTAATATTAAGGCACCCCTATTGTGAATTATCTTTGCAAAGATAGTTTAAAATGATTTGGAATTTATTTTATTTAATGAAAAACTTCCGTTTTAAATCCTGCTGCCTCAACTTTTTTGGCAATCTGGTTTAATGTTGCCTCGTTTATTTTAACAATGCTGTTTTCAGGTGTTTCTCTTTCAATGGGATAGAGCATAACGCTTTGAGGTTTAATTTCCTTTAGCAGCGTCAGCCAGTTTTCGATTGCGTCATCCGAAACATTTTCAATACCTTGGTGTAAACCAAGCCCTTGAAGAAAAAGTGTTTGAATAATCAAATGCCCGTTAAATTTTTTCAAATAATCAACAACTTTGTCCAAAGATAAACTACCATTTGGTTGATTAATTGCCCTAAATCTTTCCTCTGATCCAGCATCCAATTTTAAAATATTCTTATCTACTTTCAGCAGTGCTTTAATAATTTTTTCATTATGAATCAACGAAGCATTTGATAAAACAGTAATTATGGCTTTAGGAAAATAAGTGTTTCTTAATTCAATTGTATCATCAATTATTTCAGCAAAATTTGGATGCAAAGTGGGTTCTCCATTTCCGGCATATGTTATTGAATCGATAGGTAAATCGTTCTTCTTTCTATCTTTTAATACAAATTCAAGTCGTTCAAATATTTCCTGCCGTGAGGGAAGAACGATTTTTTTATCAGTTTTCTTTGTCCATCCACATTCGCAGTAAATACAGTCGAAGGTGCAAAATTTGTAATCAACCGGCAATAAATTAATTCCTAATGAAACGCCAAGCCGCCTGCTTTTTACCGGGCCAAAAATAATATCATCGAACAGAAAACCTCCCATATGCTAATTTTTTGCAAAATAAAGGAAAATGAAGGAGAATCTGCCTGTAAAATGAAAGTGTATTGTCATTATTTATAATTTTGAAGCGGAGATGAGCATTACTAAAGAAATAAAACAGCTTTTAAATAAGGATTTAGAAACTTTTGAAAAAGTTTTTGATTCGGCTATGAATACAAAAATCCCACTCTTAAACATTATCTTAAAATTTATACACAAACAAAAAGGCAAACAAATGAGGCCGATGTTTGTGTTTTTAAGCGCCCATGTTTGTGGATTGGCCAATGAGTCGACCGCAAGGGCCGCAAGTTTAATCGAATTGCTGCACACTGCAACTTTGGTTCACGACGATGTAGTAGATGAAGCCGAGAAAAGACGTGGTTTCTTTTCGATTAATGCCTTATGGAAAAATAAAATCGCTGTACTTTCGGGCGACTTTTTACTATCAAAAGGATTAACTATGGCTTTGGAATCAAAAGAATATGAGATTCTTGAAATTGTTTCGGAAGCAACCCGAGAAATGGCTGAAGGTGAATTATTGCAAATTGAGAAAGCCAGACGACTGGATATTGAAGAAGATATTTATTTTGAAATTATCCGCAAAAAAACGGCCACATTAATATCATCCTGTTGTGCAGTTGGCGCTTCATCAGTTAAAGCCGACAAAGAAGTTGTGGCTAAAATGAAGCTGTTTGGCGAATATGTGGGTATCGCTTTTCAGCTAAAAGATGATATTTTCGATTATCAAAAAACGAATGCTATCGGAAAGCCGCAAGGTATTGATATTAAGGAGCAAAAAATGACTCTGCCATTGATTTACATGCTAGGCCGAATGAATTTATTTGCGCGAAGAAAAGCAATCCGAATCGTTAAAAAACATCATAATTCACCTGAAAAGGTGGCTTCTTTAATCGATCAGGTTATTAAAAGCGGTGGCATTGAATATGCCGAGAAGCAAATGTTTGCCTATAGGGATAAAGCACTGGCGATTTTAAACGAATTTCCGCAAAGTAAGTACCACGATGCACTGAAAAAGCTTGTTATTTACAGCTGCGAAAGGAATAGGTAAGATTAGAAGGATTCAACCTTCCCTAAATTTGATTTAAAAGGAACCGTGATTGTAAATTTATAGGCCATATTATTCTTTAACTTTTCGAAGTTATATGGGCCATAGCGGTACAATGCTCCAAATCCGATATTAAATACTTTTAAGCGAAAAATATTATTAACCATAATTCCACTCTCGAAATAGCCTTTCTCCATGGTTTTAAATGCAATATTTTGATGGTATTCAGGATGTTTAAGTTTTCCAAAAGCTAAATTGCTTATTAATTCAAATTCGGGTTTAAATTTTTCTCCTTTAAAAAGTAAGCTCCCAAAATTATGCGATAAAAACAAGGCGATATAAGAGTCTGAAAGAAATTCGTTAAAATGCATTGTTCCAAAACTTTCAGGTGCATAAATGGTAAAAGAACCAAAAGTGCCGTTTTGTAAATACAATTTTGAATACGGCACCTCGCCATAAACAATTCCGGCTCGCAGTTTCAGATTTGTTTCACCTAAATATTTGGTATAAAATGATTTGCTGACCTGAAAATCAAGTTTTGTAAAATTAAAATCACCGCCTAAAACTGAGTTTAGTCCCTGAGTAACAGTAAGCCAGAAAATAGGATAATTTGTTCCCAATGAAATCAGTAAACGGCCATTATCAAAATATTTTTCATTGTATGCATATCGCAATTGAAATTTCAACTCTGATGTACGGAAATCATTTGAGATTGGACTATTTCCCGGTTTCTGAAAAATATAATGGTCTGAAAATTCAACTTTTTCAGTTCTGAATCCCCCATAAATATTAAAATACTTAAATATTCTTCCGCTTATTCCGGCTTCTTTTCGGATTGTGAAGTTCATGTTATTGACTAATAGCTCCTGAAAACTTCTCGGATCGAGCGCAGAGGGGGTGTCCTTGTAAAACTCAACATTTCCTGCAGCTTCATTATCCGCTAAATATCCAAGATGAGCTTTAATTTCGTTTGGTTTATTAAGTAAAACGCTTGAATTTAGACCTAATTTTGACTGTTTGTCCTTTAAGCTGTATCCGTAATAAGCTCCAAATGTAAATTTCTCCGAAAATCTTTTATTGCTTTGGATTCCCATGCCAAACCAAAAACCTTCAAAGGAATTATAACCTGTGAACTTATCGAGCAATAGATCAAATTTTCCCCAGGAAATTTTTCCGGTTAAAGCTGTTTCAAGTTCGTTTAATCTTTTGTCGAGTTCTGCCTCCTGTCCTATACTATCCATAAAATGATAGGTTGCCAAATCACGAGCGCTTATGCTGTCAACCCTGTAGTTTAACCACTGACTTTCATTGCGTTTACCGGCATTTGGGTCAAGTTCAATTTCGATATGGGAAAAAGCTTTTTTTGTAATTTCAGGATTTAGTTCAATATTTTTGATGTATGTTTTTCCAACACCAACTAATCTGGTTTGTTGGCCACCGGTACTAACCTTCAAAACATCAAATATGATGTTTGTATTCAATTGCACCGGAAACCATTGTTTACCATCAATTAACTCGTATTTCTGCTGGATATGTACAGAAATTCCTTTATCATCTTTGGCGGGTTTTGCTATTACATTTGCAATTGCCCATTTATTAGTGGAAATATTAATTACACCTTGCATTCCGTCAAATAGGCTATTCGATAATGGTCGGTAGGAAATTGTAAAAACAGTATCGTTTTGGCCTGAATAAATCGTATCTTCCAACTGAAAATAATATTTTCTTAAGCTGCCTTTGCTAATCGGATTAATGTAATTTTTATTGGCTATTTGAATAATTTCATCATAAAATGAAGTGGATTGAATTTGAGAAACCAGATAAATGATCATCGGGTCTTTTAATCCGGAAACCTTTGTGGCAATTACTCTTTCATTACTTTTATCCGGGGCAAGAAATTTTTTCTCGACCGAGGTTTCCATAATAAACAAATCCTTTTTTTTGAAAAAATTCCGGATATCCTTTGATGAATCAGCCAAAACAATTGCTGTGTCTGACTTTATGCTGACAGTATCGATAGTGACTACCATTTTATCGTAGGTAGTGTATGAATAGGATTTTAACTTTTGAGGATTGTTGAAGTCACGGTTTTTAACTGCATTTAAAATAATGCGATGTGCCGGATTTATGCCTGGAAATACTTCATATTCAGCCAAATCATAATTACGGGCTTTTAAATAAACTGTTTTTGGACCTTTTAAATCTTGCGTTAAAACATAGATGGTTTCATAGCCTAAATATGAAAAACGAAGACTGTCAGCAGAGACAGGAAGCACAATTTTGAATTTTCCGTCAATATCTGAAGTCGTACCATAATGTCCGTCAGAAGAAATAATATTTACAAAAGCAAGTGGTTCCTTTGTTTTTTCATCTTGAACTATACCTAAATATTTAATTCCCTGGGCATTAAGCCCCGGGTTACCTAACATTAAAAAGCTTAATGTAAAGAATGCATATACGAATTTTGTCATATGACTGTAGACGTCTAACCAATAAAATAATTACATCAGCCGCCACTTATCAGATGGAGGATTAAAACATCATCGCCATCTTTTACAAAAGAGCTAGTTCTGTTTTCCTTTTTCACAAGAGTTCCGTTTATTTTAGTTACCAGGAGTTTGAATGTAAAATTCTTTAACTTGATTAGTTCTTCTATACTAATGGTTTCGTATTCAATACTTTCCGGGCGATTATTTAGTGTAAATTTCATAACAGAATAATTTAAAGATAAACTTTTCGTGATAATGGACCAAATGCGCGAGTCCCTTGGTTTGCTCTAATAAGATCCAAAACCCGATAATCAAAAGGCTCAAAAACTGAACCAAAAATCATTTTAACGTTCCGGTAATTTTTCATGGCCATATGCATAATCGACGACGGGCCTAAAATGAAAACAGATGCGTTTTCTGCTGAGTGTTCAATAAGCTCGCTAAAACTTTGATTGTAAACTGTTGTAGCTGTGAGTATTATTGCGTCGGCTTTTTTAATAAAATCAATTTGATTTTTCATTTCCGTTAGAATATCTTCATCTTCTTTTTTGTCGAAAATGGAAAGTTTTATTCCTGCATTTTGGAAACGTTTAACCACAGGTTTAAAATTTCCTACCATGACAATATTCTTATATTGTTTAAAATCAATCAATTCAAAAATATCTTTTTCATCATTATATTCATTTTCATAATTGAGCAATGCATTAAAATAGGCGTTTAATAAAATTCGATGTTCGAGATTTGATAAATCAATTGCTTCAGGAATTTTATGATGAATAAGCATCCCATAGGTTGCACAAACACCTATATTCCCATTTTGGAGTAAAACGGCAACATATTTTTGACCGCAAACCAATTCTTTAATTTTTGTTTGGTCAAACGAATATTTCTCAAAATAATGTTCAATTGGATCGTACATAGAACTGCAAAAATAGGATAAAAATAGTGTTGACCATTATTCGATATTAAGTTTTCTGTTAAACCCTTCTTCGAGCGATAAAAAGGTTTCTGTTCCTGTAACTTCAAGAATGGCCTGGATTCTATACACAAGAATTCGTTTTAGGTCTTCGTTATTTTTAGCATAAATTTTTAGCATATAAGAGTATTTGCCTGTAATAGAATGACACTCAATAACTTCTGGGATTTCCTGAATTTTTTGAAATACCTCTTCATGGGTTTTATCTGAGGTTAAATTTACCTGAATTCCTACAAATGCCAGCGTGTGATAACCCAATTTTTTTGGAGAGAGGTTCATTTGAGAACCTGTTATGAGTCCTGCATCAAGCATTTTTTGCACTCTTTGATGTATTGCAGAACCGGTAACTCCAACTTTTCGTGCAACTTCTACATAAGGTACGCGGGCATCTTGTCTCAAAATTTGGAGAATCCGTTTATCTAAAATATCTAAATGAAAGTTTTCCATTTGTAATCAGCTTATTTTAATATCATATTTAGTTAAATTCGTCAAATATACTTTTAAATTTAAAATAATAATGCCGATATGCTTCTATATCTTAAATAGTATTGCATTAAACGCTTTCAGTATTTATTTTTGTAATTGAAAAAACAAGCATTTTAAACCTTATTTTATATAGCGATGAGCAATAAAAAATTCGATCCGGCAGGAAATATTCAAGCCTTAAAACAATTTGGTGAATTTGGTGGTGTAAATCCTTCGATTACTGATTCTGCCACTTTTACGTTTATGTCGGCCAAAACCATGACCGACACTTTTCTTGGTGAAACAGAAGGTTGTTATCTATATGGCCGTCATTGGAGCCCAAGTAATAAATTTTTGGCAGAAGCCTTAACCGCTATGGAAGGAACAGAGAATGCGTGGGTTACAGGTTCCGGAATGGGAGCAATTACCACGGTATTTCTACAACTTTGCAATGCAGGTGATCATATTGTGAGCAGTATAACTACCTATGGAGGAACTTATGCTTTTCTAAATAATTATTTACCCAAGTTTAATATTGATGTAACATTTGTTGACATTACCGATTTAAAAGCGGTAGAAAAGGCGATTAAACCAAATACAAAATTGGTTTATACCGAAACAGTGACTAATCCGCTGCTGCAAATTTCAGACTTGCCCGGATTATCTGCAATTACACGAAAACACAATATTCCTTTGGTTGTAGATAACACTTTCACACCAATGATTTTTACTCCTAAAATGTTAGGCGCTGATATTGTTGTTTATTCCATGACCAAATTCATAAATGGCAAAAACGATACTTTAGCAGGAGCAATTTGCGCTTCAAATCAGTTTATTAACGACATCAGCAATGTAAATGATGGTACGGCCATGTTGATAGGTCCGGTTTTGGATTCATTGCGTTCGTCGAGTATCTTAAAGAATCTGCATACACTGCATATCCGAATGAAACAGCACAGTAAAAATGCGATGTATCTTGCTGAAAGATTTAAAGAAATAGGATTGAAATACAATTATCCCGGAATGCCATCACATCCACAGCACGAGCTGATGAAAAGCATGATGAATGAAGAATTTGGATTTGGAGGTATGATTGCCATTGATATGGAAACCGTTGAAAGGGCTTCAGCACTGATGGAGTCTATGCAGCTGAAAAATGTTGGCTATCACGCTGTTAGTTTAGGATATTTTAAAACTTTATTCAGCAATTCGGGCAAAAGTACATCTTCAGAAGTTCCTGAAGATGTTCAGCATGATATGGGAATGTCGCCTGGCCTGGTTCGTTTTTCTGTTGGACTGGATAATGATATCGAAGCAACTTATCAACTGATAAAATCGAGTTTGGAAGAATTAAAGCTTTTATAACCAAATGGTTAATCTTTTTTAGGCCGGAGTTTCAGCTTTTGAAATGATTGAAGATTTGGGTTTATATCTTCCCCAAAACTTATACTTACTAAAAGAAGTATATTTTACTAAAAATTCGAAAAATTTATATTTCATTAAGCTATGGGTAATCCGATAGGAAAAAAACAAAATTGGAATTGATAGGATTGACCAAAAAGTAAATCTAATTGTTTTATTCTCTAACCATTGCCAATCTTCGAACGCATGAATTGAGAGCAATTGATTTATTGCGAACCCTAAAACTATGGAAGTTATTATTCCGACTAGAATAACAAACCCATGTGCAATTTCAATGGCTTTTTGCGGACATTCATTCATGCATTTCATACAACTTTCGCATTTGTAAGTCCAGAACATCCTGTTGTTTACTTTCTTGATAGCCGAAACCGGACAATTTTTTTCGCACAAACCACAATCATCACAAGCTGTAGTTGAAATAAACGATTTTGCCAAAAAATACTGACCAATAAGTATATAACCGATTGAAATAAATGCCGCAATGCTATCCTGAATAATATCATAAAGTGCACGATATACACGTTTCCCGGCGATAATTTTATTTGCAAATTTTCTTACTTTAGGTTCAGCATGCTGATAAATTAAGAAAACACCTTTTTTTCTAACGCTTGGATGCAGAAAAAGCCAGTTTGAAGGTAAATCTACCGGCAATAAACCAATAATTTTAAATCCTTTAAGAATAAGTCGAAGTGACGACCAATAATGAACCAATCCGCTGAGCCCGGGCGTAAAAATCCTCCCTATTCTTAGTCCGCCTCTCGTATTTACAATGAAGGCGCCACAATGATTAACTTTCGGAAAATTATGGATAAAATTTCTCATGATTTCAGGAAAGTGAAAGCCATGAGTTGGAGAGCAAAATCCAATCAGGCTGTCTTCTTCAGGCACTGAAATATTGTTTTTGTCAATTTTCGAAATATCAAAAATTTCAACGGCAATCTGACTGTTTTTAAATTCATCAGCTATCCAAAATGCTACATTTTTGGCATTTCCTGTACCTGAAAAAAAATAGATTATTACCTTTTTGTATTTCACCTACCTTAATATTACATTTATTTTTTATCAGTCTTTTTTTTTGAGGATTTTGCAAACTGATTGAAATCCAATGCAAGCTTTATCCAAAATTCAAAATCTTTTTGTGTGCGCATTCCTGTTTCATCAACCAGTATATAACCTTTCATCGGTCGTTTAGTAAAATCCATCGTACGACAACCTTCTTTTTCAACCATAATTTCATGGATTTCCGGATTTATACGACACATCAGTTCATCTTTTATTATACCCAAACACATTTTGCCGTTATACATAAATGTCAATCCACCCATCATCGCTTTTTCTTCAATATTTTGTAATTTATAAAGTTGTTCCCGGATTCTGCTTGCCAATTCTTCGTTGTATGCCATAAAATCTCATTAAGTTTATTTCAAAAATACTGATATTCATTAGCTAAAATCCAGTTTCAAAATCTGTTTAACTGTTTAGCTCCTTCCAGAACAAACCTCATTTCGTAAGCTCTTCTTAAATTAATTTGTACACTTTTATCTGAATTAATTTCAACATCTTTTATTGAGAAATCAGATTTTCTAAAAATCACTTTTATATTTTCAATAGTATAAGCGAAATAATTTTCAGTTTCACATAGAGAGCATTTTAAGTTTTCATTTTTATAATTCAATACAAAATCCTTGTTTTTGTTTTCCAAAAAATAACCTTCCTTATTTTCAGCATAACTTTCCTGACTTAAATAGACATGAGGTTTTTCTTTATACGGCGAACCTGCACTTGGGCAAAAGGTTGTACAATTACCGCATTCATTGCAAAAATCAGCTATATTTAAAATTTGTTGTTTTTGAGTTATTGAATAATCACTATCCGGAATTAAGCTATACGAATTGTTTTTAATGAATAGCTGATGAGTTTTTAAGATTTGAGGTTCAACAGTATAATTAAAATTAGCCCGGTTTGGACAAACGCCTACACAAATATTGCAGTAATCGTCGCAAGCTAAGCAACGCGATGCTTCTTTCATGATCTGTTCTGCATTTAAAAGCCTTTTAGGATTGGCTTCTCCAAATATTCTCTTTGAGCGGCTGGATAGATGTTGTGAATCTGAAATTGATTTTTCAATTTTATTGAATGCAAAACGATGTTCTAATTTTGCAGTTTCGATGATTTCTTTGGCAGTATTTTGTCCATCGCCAACGGCCTGAACAATGCTTGCAGCTCCATGCCGGGCATCACCACCAAGAAAAACTTTACCTGAGCGCAATTGCTTTGGATTTTTTAGAAGTTCATCCAGATTTTCATCTGAAAAATCAAAAACAACTTCCTGTCCAATGGCAGCAATTATAGCCGATGCTTCAAATTCAATGATAGCGGCACTGCTTTTTTCGACTTTTTGCCTTCCGTCAGCATCAAGTTTTTCGCTCAATTTCATGGGTTGACATTGGAGAATTAAAGCTTTTTGCTTGTCGATAATTTCCAATGGGCTTAATAAGTTAAAAAAACGGATTCCTTCAGCTATAGCGTCAAGGATTTCTTCTGGCTCAGCCGGCATTTGAGCCAATGAGCGGCGATATACTATACTAACTTCTCCATCGCCATTTTGCAATTTTTTGGCAGCGCGTGCAACATCCATGGCTGTATTTCCACCGCCAATTACAATTACATGATTCCCTGGATTGATAGCGTTTTTATTCTTGAAATCCATCAAAAACAGCAATGGATCAAGCACTTTAATTGATTGTGATCCATTTATCTGAAGTTTTTTCATTTTTTGAGCGCCAGTCCCGATAAAAACATAATCGTAATTCAGCTTTAAGCTTTCAAATGCTTTTTGATCAATAGGAGAATTGTAGTTGATTTTTATGCCCAAACTTTCAATTCGTTTGATATCATCGTATGATGCATCATTTGGCATTCTAAAATATGGAATAGCTTTATGTACAATTCCGCCCGGTGAATTTTCAGTTTCAAACAATTCAATTTCAAATCCTTCAAGAGCTAAAAAGTATGCCGCAGATAATCCTGCCGGCCCTGCACCAATGATGGCGATTTTCAATCCATTTGATGGAGGGACTGTTAAATGTTTATCTGAGCCGGATTGACTGACAAAGTTCTTTATTTCTCTAATTTGTAGAGGATTATCGTAATTGATTCTCGTGCATTTAGTCTGACAATTGTGTTCGCAAACCAAGCCTAATGTTTGTGGAAAAGCATTGTTCTGTAAAATAACTTCAAATGATTTTTGAAAATTGCCTTTGGCAGCATGATATAAGTATTCAGGAATATTTTGATTCGTCGGGCAGGTATCAACACAAGGTGCGTAGGTGCAATCAAAAGCATTAAGTTTCCGCTCAGTTTTTATGTTTTTTGACTCAAAGAGATGGAAGGCGTAGGTTTCCATGTTAATGACATCAGTGGCGTATTTCTGCAATTTTTGTGGTAATTCCAGGCGATTGCTTTCCCTTGGGTTTGGAATGCAATCCATTTTTTTTTCATTCAAATATTTTTGAATATTTTCAGCATATTGTGCCATTCGGCTATAGCCGCCGGGCTTTAAAAGATCAGAGCAAACCGTTATCGGCTGAATGCCGCATTCAAGAACATCAACCAGATTAAAAGCATCAATTCCGGCTGAAAAACTAATATCGAGCCGCCCGTTAAATTCGGTTTGTAAACGAGAGGAAACGTTAATACTAATCGGGTGTAAGGCTCTGCCACTAAGATACATCATATCTTGCGTAGCATCGAAAACCGTTTTTTGATTTTTAACTTCTAAGGTATTTGTAAGTTTCAATCCAAAATAAACACTTGAAATTTGTGCTGCTTTTTCCAGGTTTGAAATTATTTTTAAGGCATCGTTAAATTTTAAATCGTGTTCAAACGCAATATCAGGTACAAATATGGGCCAGTTTAATTTATCATTTAGAATATTACGTAAATCTTTGGCGCCCAAGAGCGTAGGATTAAGTTTTATTATCGTATGCAGTTTCTTTTCCTGAATTAAATAAAGTGCAATTTCCTCAATTTCATGTGCCGGACAACCATGCATGGTTGACAAGGTAATGTTATTTGAAATTTGAGAAGGAATATTAACTTCATCTAACGAAGGATAAATGGAACGAATTTGATTTTTTTTGAGATTCAACTCTACCGAACAATCATTCATTTTATCCAAAAACCATTGCACATTTTCATTTAGAATTCCTTCTAAATTATAGCCTACACTCATGTTAAAAATGGTTTCCGGCGATTTTCCCCAATCAAGGTAATCGTTCAAAATATGTATAATTATCCATGCATTTAGATATTCGTCAAAACTTTGCTGAATCTTCAACTCTTGCGACCACTCACAATTATAGCCTTCATCTTGCATATCGATGCAAGGTTTACTAAGCTGCAATTCGTCGAGCGTTTGTATGGTTTTTAGCTCAATATATCTTGCTCCAAACAGCCAGGAAGCAATAATATTTTGAGCTAATTGCGTATGCGGACCGGCAGCAACACCGTATGGTGTAGAAAGTACTTTATCAAATCGCTTTATTTTAAGGTCAGGATAAAATTTTGGATTTACAATTCGAGATTTGGGAAGATTTAAAACTTCTGTATTTGTGCTAAGTTCGTATAATATTCTTTTTAATAGATCAGCAAGCGGAATCGGGTAAAATTTGTCGGTCATAAAATAAAAAATTTGACCTTAAATGTACAAAAGCTTTTTGATCTGGGAGGGATTGATCAAAGGTGTTTAAAAAAAAATAAGGAGATCGCAAATATTCAGAGATAAAACATTATTTTTGCTCATAATTTTTGAATTTATTAAATATTTAACCTTGCAGGGAAACTAAATTTATAAAAATGAAAATAGCATTAAAACTAATTTTATTGGTAGTGATTATCGGATTGGCTTATATGGTTTTTGAAAGTATAATGGAACCAGTTCGATTTAACAAAGAAAAAGATAAGCGTGAGCAAACTGTAATTCGCAAGTTGGAAGACATTCGCGCAGGTCAGTTGGCCTTCAAAAAGTTTAACAAAAGGTATACAGCACGTTGGGATACACTAATTGATTTTCTAAAAAACAATGAGTTTTTTGTTGTAAAAGAATTTGCAGATCCAAATGATACTACTTTTACTAAAACTATCCGCGATACTTTAGGAACTGTATCAATTATGGACTCATTGTATGGTAAACGGCCAAATTTCAAAATTGATCAACTTAAATATGTTCCAATTCCGGCAGCTTTTTTTGCTAAAGAGACCTTTGAATTGCGCGCTGGTAAAATTGAAAGAGGCGGGGTTCCTGTTGATGTTTTTGAAAGCCAGGTGACTTATGACATACTGTTAAAAGGACTTGATAAGCAGTTGATAGCCAACTTGATAAAGTCGGTAAAAGAAATGAATAAATATCCCGGATTGAAGGTTGGTTCGCTTACTGAAGCTTCAACCGAAGGTAACTGGAAATAATAAATATGCCGTTGCCTTCCAATACTAAAGCAAAGGCCCAGTTTATTGATCGGGATTATCAACCCGGGAGCACTAAGAATAACAGAGTATCCATTCAGCTTCGGTTGGATGGATTTTCTTTTGTCCAGATTGATAGTATAAGCAATAAGGTTCTCTTTTTCGAAGATTTTCTGATTCCAATAATGCTTGGTGATGAAGCTGAATTTCAGTATGAGAAATTAACGCTGAGGTTTGAATCCTTACTGAACGAAAAACAAGAATTTTCTCAAGCATTCAAGAGTGTACATATTGTTATCGATAATGAATTTTATACACTAATTCCGGAGGTTTTATATAGCGAACGGAGGATTGAAGATTATTTAAAGTTGACCCATGTTTTACCTGAAAATTTTCTTGTAAAAAGCAACACACTCCGGTTTTCTGAAAGTAAATTGGTTTTCGGCATATATGCTCCGCTTTTTTATTTATTGTCAGATCATTTTCAAAATTTTGAACTGAGGCATTTTTCTAATTTATTTATTCAACAATCTGCACTTTTACAAAAAACAAGCGGAGAATCAAAGATTTATGTAAATGTGAATGAAAAAAGCATTTATATTCTGGCTTTTGAAAATGATAAACTTCTGTTTTCCAACTCCTTCGCCTTCAAAGAAAAAGAAGATTTCTTGTATTATATACTTCTGATTTACAATCAGATGAATTTTAATCCTGAAAAAAATCCATTGGTCTTCAGCGGCAATATCGATCGTGCTTCTGATCTTTATGCAATTGCTTATCAATACATTTCCAATATAAATTTTCATCCGATTAAATCAGATGGAATTATTTTTGGCAGAGATTTTCCCGAAACATTCAAATCAAAATACTGTGTATTAATTCAGTCTGTTATATGCGAATAATCAGTGGTTTATATAAAGGCAGGAGAATTGATTTGCCAAAATCGATGCAAATACGCCCAACTACAGATATGGCAAAAGAGAGTTTGTTTAATGTTTTGCGTAATTATGTGAATTTTGATGATATTGAGGCACTCGATTTATTTTCGGGCACAGGCAGTATTGGTTATGAAATAGTTTCGCGCGGTGCAAAAAGTGTAATTGCTGTCGAACAAAATGGGCAGCACGTTCGTTTTATCGAATCGAGCATCAAAAAACTGGAAATAGAAAATTTGAGAGTTGTACGTATGGATGTTTTTCAGTTTATCAAGGCCAGCAAAAAATCCTTTGATCTCATTTTTGCTGATCCGCCATACGATTTGTCAACTATAGAAGAACTGCCTGAAATAATTCTTTCGAAAGAAATGCTTGCTCCTGAAGGAATTTTAGTTTTGGAACATTCCAAAAAAAATTCGTTTAATGCTCACCCTTCTTTTTTTGATCACAGAAATTATGGCAGCGTAAATTTTAGTTTTTTTAGAAAACAGGTCTAACGAAACATTGAATTTGGCGTTTTATTTTTTTCTGCGTCTTTCCTGATTAAAAAATCAAAATATTTATCAATACCTTCATGAGGTTTTCTTGCAGATTGCTGAAGTATTTTCCCTTCTCGGTCGATCAATAAATACTGCGGAAAATTTCTAATGGAATAAGTATTCAGGAGCTCAAAATCATTATTGAATAAAAGCCTGTCCCAAGGCGATTTAGTTTTTTCAATCAGTTTGATAAGGCCTGTTTTTGTGTAATTTACAAGAATACTTACAACTGCAATATTCTTTTGATATCTGGAGTGAATTTCATTAAGCAATTCCATTTCGGCTTCGCAGGCCGGACAATTATCTGATATAAATACCAGATAAACATATCGACCCGAATAATCAGCTATTGATTTAACCGAGCCCGAAGAGGACTTTAATTTGAAATCTGGGGCAGGTTCTCCAATTTGCATTTGGCTTAATTGTTTTAAAATATTGCCTGCAATTTTTTGATTTTTGGCAAACCTGCTTTTTTCTGAAAGTTCAGAAAGTGTATGTTTTATATACAATGAGTTAAATTCTGTGTTGTAAAAAACATCTTTGAGTGCATACAATAATACCAGTTCTCTAAGTTGTTCGTTTACAAGAATTGGGTCTTTCTTCAATAAATCCAT
>JAZDJM010000183.1:0-15524 GCA_043804305.1 Bacteroidota bacterium | reverse complement strand
AAATTTAAATTGTCAGGCGATTTAACCACAGGCGGGCAGGAGCATTGGTATCTGGAAACTCAAACTGCTTTGGCTGTTCCACTTGAAGGAAACGAAATGTTGGTTTATTCTTCCTCTCAACATCCTGATGAAACTCAGGCTGTTATTGCAAATATACTCGGAATTCCCCGAAATTTGGTAGAGGTTGAGGTTAAACGAATGGGTGGTGCTTTTGGAGGAAAAGAAACTCAGGCAAACCACATTGCGGCATGGAGTGCATTATTGGCCTATCACACCCGAAAAGCAGTCGAAATGCATTTAAGCCGTGATACCGACCAATTGATTACCGGAAAAAGGCATCCTTTTTACTCCACCTATGAAGTTGGCTTTGATGAAAATGGTACTATTTTAGGTTTGGATGTCAGGCTAAATTCAAATGGAGGTTCTGCATTGGATTTAAGTATGGCCATTCTGGAGCGGGCACTTTTTCATATTGATAATGCTTATTTTTTACCTGCAGTTAGGGTTCAGGGATTAGTTTGGAAAACCAACCTACCTTCCAATACTGCTTTTCGCGGATTCGGCGGTCCTCAGGGTATTGCAGTGATTGAAACTATTATCGACAGGATTGCGCGTTTTTTGAAAAAGGATGCTGCCGAAATTCGTAAGCTTAATTTATATGGTATAAACAAAAGAAATACTACCCCTTACAATCAGGAAGTTAAACTCAACCGCTTGCCAAAACTTTATGATCAAATCTTTCAATCCAGTAATTATTCTGAGCGGAGAAAAAAAACAGATCAATTCAACCAGCAAAACGAGTATGTAAAACGCGGATTGGCTTTAACACCGGTAAAATTCGGTATATCGTTTACAACTTCTTTTTTGAATCAGGCCGGAGCATTGGTAAATATTTATCAGGACGGAAGTATCAATGTAAATCATGGAGGCACTGAAATGGGACAAGGCTTACATACCAAAATTAAACAAATAGCTGCCGATGAATTAGGCTTGGAGGTAAATAAAATTAACATTACTGCTACAAATACTTCCAAAGTTCCAAATGCCTCTGCAACTGCTGCATCTTCAGGAACAGATTTAAACGGTATGGCCGTGAAGAATGCTTGCGACACTTTAAAAATCAGATTAGCTGATGCCTTTAAACTAAAATTTCCTGAGAGCTATTCAAAAATTTTGTTCAGGAATAATAAGGCGATTAACGGCACATTTGAAATTTCTTTTACCGAACTGGTTAAGTTTTCTTACTTGAATCAAATTAGTTTAAGCGCAACCGGATTTTACAAAACACCTGATATTTATTTCAACAGGGAAGAAGGAAAAGGTGCACCTTTTCATTATTTTTCTTTTGGTATGGCGGTTTCTGAAGTTGAAATTGATATTTTAACCGGAAGTCATCAAATTCTGAGAACAGATATTTTGCATGATGTTGGCGATTCCATAAATCCGTTTATTGATAAAGGCCAGATTGAAGGTGCGTTTGTTCAGGCAGTGGGCTGGGTTACTTCCGAAGAAATGAAATACGATAAAAACGGGAATTTGCTTAATCATTCGCCCGACACTTATAAAATTCCGGCCATAACCGATATTCCAAAAGATTTCAGAGTTGAATTGTTGCACGATGTTCCAAATCCTTTGGTTATTAAAAAAAGCAAAGCCGTTGGTGAACCTCCTTTTATGCACGGCTTATCAGTTTGGTTAGCAATTAAAGATGCTGTTTCGGCGGTAGGGAATCATCAATTTGAACCAGATTTTCAAATTCCGGCCACACACGAATTCATTGCTCTTAGTTGTGAGAAAATAAAAAGCCGACTCAATAAAACCGAGGCATAGGCTGCTTTTTTGATATATTTGCAATTCTAAAAAAATCGATTTTATGAGGAATCTATTAACCATTCTGCTTTTTATAACATTTGCATTAAGTGGCTGTAAGAAAGAAGATAGCGCAGCGGCTCAACTTATCATTGATAAAGAAATCATTGAGAATTATTTAGCCGACAAGTCATTAACAGCCCAATCCACATCATCAGGGTTATATTACATTATTACCAAGCAAGGTACGGGTGTAAAGCCAACAATCAATTCACAAGTAACAGTTAATTATACCGGAAAGCTGGTAGATGGTACTCAATTCGACAGTGGAACTGCAAGTTTTCCATTAACCAATGTTATTAAAGGATGGCAGGAAGGAATTCCGTTGTTTAATGCAGGAGGAAACGGAAAGCTATTTATTCCATCAGGACTGGCCTATGGTTCAGCTGGAAGGCCTGGAATTCCGGCCAATTCAGTTTTGATTTTTGATGTTTATTTGATTAGCGTTCAATAATGTTGCAAAATCGTTTTCAAAAAAGCATAATCTGGCTAATTGCTGTAAGTACTTTTTTTAGACTTATACTGGCTGCTTTTATAGAGCTTGGAAACGATGAAGTTTATTATTGGACCTATGCGCTTTATCCCGACTGGAGCCATTTTGATCATCCACCGATGGTTGGAATTTTTATTCAAATTTTCTCCTTAAATCTATTAATCGATGATGAAGTTTTTATTCGCTTGTCGTCGGTTGTTTTTGCTGCAATAAACACCTGGTTGTTTTTTCAATTGGGAAAACAAATAAAAAACGAATTAAGTGGCTGGTATGCAGCACTTTTATATACAGCTTCTATCTATACAAGCTTGATTGCCGGCGTTTTTATTTTGCCGGACACACCTCAGGTTTTCTTTTGGTTAGCCGGTATATATCTGATGATAGATCTTTTACCCGACAAAGATTTGGTTCCATCCAGCAAAAGAAAAATGCTTTTACTTGGCCTTGTTATCGGATTGGGAATATTATCCAAATACACTTCTGTTTATTTGTGGTTGGGAGCCGGACTTTATATTTTGTTTTTTAACAGATTGTGGCTTAAAACCTATCAGGTTTACCTGAGTGTTTTGATATCCGTTTTGCTGTTATTTCCGGTTTTGTTCTGGAATATACAAAACGATTTCATCAGTTTTACTTTTCAGGGCGAAAGAGCAAATATTTTTAATTCTGATATCCGCTTCGATTTGCTTGGAACTGAAATTGGCGGTCAATTCATTTACAACAACCCATTCGTTTTTATTTTAGTGTGGATTGCCGTTTTTAAAGCTTTTTTTAAAAACAATTTTATAGAAAGACAAAAATTAGCGCTTCTGCTTTTTTTGTCCCTGCCACTTTTAATTACTTTCTTGTTTCTTGCACTTTTTCGACAAACTTTACCCCATTGGACAGGGCCTGCCTATTTGTCATTAATGCTGATAGGCGCAGTTTATCTGGCCAGTAAAAAGAAAGAAACCATCCATTGGGCCATAAAAACGGCTTTGGTTTTTTTTGTAGCCTTATTGGTTTTAGGATTTGCAGAAATAAATTTCGGGCTATTAAACAGCAAAAAAATTACTCAAAAAGACCTAACGCTAGATATGTATGGGTGGAAGCAATTGAGCGAAAAAATTGAATCGCTTTTTGAATTCGATAAAGCGGAAGGGGAGATGCCGGAAGATGCGCCAATTATATCCTGGCGATGGTTTCCTGCGGCTCATCTTGATTATTATATTGCTCAGTCGAACCAGAAAAATGTACTTTCAATTGGAAGTTTAGAACGGATTCATAAATATGCCTGGATAAATCGGCAAAGAGGTGATTTTAAATTAGGTATGGATGCCTATTTTATCACGTTCAGCAACGATTTTGAAGATCCGACCAAAAATATTGCTCAATATTTTCAGTTCATTCAGGCTCCTGATACTATTTTTATCGAACGTGGAGGAAAAATCGTTAAAGAAACTTATGTTTTTCGGCTAAGAAATATGATAAACATTCCTCAAAATGAGTTGGATGTGAAAAAAATTATCAATAATGAAAATATTTAACAAAGAAAAAGGAAAGATAACTGGAATAGCCTTGGCGATTATTTTGATTATTCTGTTGATATTCAAGATTTTATTGAAATAATTTTATTGAAGCCATAGGATGAACTGATCAAATCCGCACTTTTCAATAAGTTAAAAACATTATACATTGTTATGTTTTCAAGTTTTATTACTTCAAAATTTTAAACTGTTCTTTAATAAAATGAAACGAATCAAGTTTAAAATTTGGTATGTTTTGTCCTATATTATTTGAATTGTAATAAAAACACAAGCCTATGTTTGCATTTGGTATTTTATTTTTCTCGAATGTAATGATTCTGTGTGATTTGGTTCAAATATACTTTTGTTCCAATCAGTTCAAATTTTAGCTCGTTCGGTAATTCCCAAAACAAAGAAGAACCACCACCTAATAAAATTGGTATTGTCGTAAGTACCATTTCATCTATTAAGTCTTCTTTTAGAAAATTCCGTATGGTGGTTCCGCCATCAATATAAAGTCGATAAAATCCTTTTTGGTGAATTTGGTCTAAAATTTCCGATAAAGTTCCTTTGAGCAAAAATACTTTTTCTTTATAGATTGCAGGTATTTCTTTTAGCGTATTACTCAATACGAAAACCGGTTTATTATATGGCCAATCCATATCAAATCCAACTACAGTTTCAAATGTTTTTCGCCCCATCACAAGAGCATCAATTCCATTGGTGAATTCTACATATCCCATATCGTCATTATTTGGATTTGGAATAGAATTTAACCAATCAATTCCGCCATTTTTGTCGGCGATATAGCCATCCAAACTAGTAGCTATAAATACACTATTCTTTTTGTTCATTAATCTTTTAGTGTTTAATGGAATACCAACGATAATATAACTCCTATTACCTTTATTTCGGCTTCAGTTTTAACTAAAGAATAAATAAAAATATAAAATCAAACAAAATCTTTTTTTGGTTTAAAAACCGAATGTTAAATGCTTATTTATGCGCCTTGTTTGTAGATAATAGCAGTTACAGTAACATCATCACCTCCCATATTAATTGTCATTCCGTATGGACGTTCTTTAGAGATTTTGATTTGAGCATTTCCAGCTTTTCCTGTTAATTGCTGCCAAATAGTAACCGCCTGATGAACTCCTGTTGCGCCGGTTGGATGTCCCCAACCAATAAGCCCGCCGGTGGTATTCATCGGGATAATTCCATCGCGTTTGGTGTTTCCATTAGCTACAAAATCACAGCCTTCACCGGGTTTTGCAAATCCTAAAGCTTCTACAGTTAAAATTCCGGCAATGGAGAAACAGTCGTGCAATTCAACAGTGCCAATTTGATTTATGCTTAAGCCGGTCTCTTTAAATACCTTTTCAATGGCTGTTTTAATGGCTGTAAGTTCAGTTCTGTCGGTTGGCTGCTCGGTGATATTCCTAATGGTTTGTGCCCATCCGATAATTTCAACGCTGTCTTTTTTGTCGATGCCGATGCGTTTCAATCCTTCTTCAGAAGCAATAATAATTCCGGAAGCGCCATCCGAAACTTTTGAGCAATCCATATAATTTAAATGATCAACAAATACCTTTCCGTTTGGTTCAGACTTTAAAGAAAGTCCGTAAGGATCTGGATGTGTATTGTGAAATTCCTGAGCAGTTGGATCCAAACGTGCATTTTCAATGGCGTTTGCGTACCATTGGGCCATTCCTTTCCGCGCTTTTTCACGGTCGTATTTTTCGAAATAGGCACCGGCTCTATCGCTGAATTGGCCGGGGAAAAAATAAGCATGCCCTTTTTTCCGTTCTTTAAACCATCCGGCATAAGCCAGAATATCAGCGCCATAGATTGCTTTGACGGTATTCTGTACTTCAACGCCCATGCTTAAAACTACATCGGCCGTTTCTGCCAAAACTGATTTTATTCCACTCATCAAAGAAAGTGCTCCCGAACCACAGGCGCCTTCAACACTGGTGGCAGGTTTAAACTCCAAATCTTTATCAATCATCGGGAAAAAACCCGGCAAATTGGCCTGTCTGTTAAAACGACTGGCCATAAAATTTCCTAAAACGCTCTCGTCTACGCTTTTGGCTCCATTATCAATTTGGTTTAATACACCTTGTCCGGCTTCTTTTAAGTATTCTTCCAATCCGGCACGTTCTTTTTTGGGATTGAATTCTTTTCGTCCGGTTCCCATCGAAATGGTATTGTAACCGGCAGTCATATATATTTTTTTTCTTAAATTCTTCATCTCTAATGTTTTAATAAGTTTTTTTAAAGCTTAGTCAAAATAATTGTTAACAGGACCAAAGGCATGGAAAAACCCGGTGAGCATTACCGTATTAACATCGTTTGTGTTGGCTGCCACCTTATCGCTTACCAATTTCAAGCCTATTTTGTTTGCATTTGCCCCATACTTAAGTGCAATTTTGCTTCCCAAAGTAACGGAGGCTTTCATGTTTGTAAAGAAAGAGGAAAAAACGTTTTCTTTATTTTTATGTCGAACTGCGGTTTTCCAGGGTAAATGTCCATTCGGCATTTCGCCCAGATCAGCATCGCATTTCGCTGAAAATATTTCAAAACTCACATAATTTTTTGATTTTGGATCGAAAGCGGCTACAGCTTTCCCTTTTTCGTATTTGAGGAAACCGTCTTTTTGTGCTCCGCTGCTCATTTGTCCGCCCTTTATGTTCAATGATATAAATTCATCAAGTATTTCGCTGTGCAAATTTTCTTCGGGCATATACGGATTCATCACCTTTAAAATGTATTGCATCACATCTATTCCCACATAATCCATCAGTTGAAATATACCCATTGGCCTAACTAAATAATCCTGGGTAATTTTGTTTATCATATAAACGGCCTCAGGCCAGGAGTATTTGTTGGTCAGCGCTTTAGCTTCGTTTATTCCATACAAACCATCGCGCATAAAATGGCCGTTGCCGATAAAACCAGCAATATCGTTTGAAGGGACTATTATTTTGCCAAGGCCTTTGGAATAGGCATAAGCAAAATCGACCATAATTGGATTTGTATTCGATGTGGTAATGAGTTCCACTAACTTCTGAACGGCCGGTGGATTATAGAAATGAAACCCCAGAACCCTTCCTTTTAAATTGGCTTTTTCTTCAATTAAATGAATAGGGACAGAGCTTGTATTGGTAAAATACCATGGAGAATTTGGATTGTTTTTATCAATTTGAGATAAAATTTTAACCTTTAAATCGGGATTTTCGCTGACTGCCTCGAAAATCAGCTGTGAACGGTAAGCAACTTCCATAGCCGTTGTAGGCCTAATAATATTCGTTACATCAAAAATATACTGATCGATAATTTCTCCGTTTTCAATCAAATCAGCTCGGTCTTCATACATTTCCCTTAGCCAAACGGTTTGTTTTTCAGCAATTTTTCTCACCTGGGCTTTTATGTAGGAGGCTAATCCGGCTAAACCTTCATCCGAAAGATCGATGGCATTCAATACAAAGGTTTTCCCTTTGTTTTCAGGTTTTAAACTGAGTTTGCACATTTCAACTGCCGTAAGAAGCAGAATTCCGCTTCCCATTTTTCCGGCTGCACCCAAAACACTTACGTTTTGTAATTTTTCGTCGTATGTCATTTTATATTTTGTTTTTTTGATTTTATTTCGAAATTTTTATTTGTGGGTCTTAGTGGATTAGTTTTGAACCTTTTTAAAAATTGTAACATAAAGATAAACAGAGGCTTCATCAAGATCCACAGAGCTTAGATTACCAATTTGGTTTTCGTTTTTCCAAAAAAGCTTTCATGCCTTCTTCCCCTTCCGAGCCTTTGCCGAATAACAATCCAAATTGCGAAGCTTCCAGTTTTTCGCCTTCCGTAAAACCCATTTCATAGCCTTGGATGGTAGTTTGTTTAATTGCTTTAATTGCCAGAGGACCTTTAGAAGCAATGGTTTTGGCGATTGAAAAACAGGTTTCCAATAAATTTTCCGGCTCAACCACTTTTTGAACAAGTTTCAGGCGCAAGGCTTCATCGGCACCAATCATTTCAGCCGACATCAAGAGATAAAGTGCATCGGCCATTCCGATTAATCGCGAAAGGCGCTGTGTTCCTGCAAAACCCGGAATAAGGCCTAAATTAACTTCGGGCTGTCCAAATTTTGCTTTGGTGCTTGCAATGCGGAAATCACATCCCATGGCCAGTTCTAATCCTCCACCCAGTGCATAACCGTTGATGGCGGCTATTACAGGAACATCAAGGGTACTGAAACTACTAAATGTCCTTTGCCCGCGGGCGGAGAAATCGCTTCCTTCCTTAGCCGTTTTATTGACCATTTCGGCAATATCTGCACCGGCCACAAAAGCTTTGCCTTCACCGGTGATGATTATCGCCCTTAAATCGGGCTCAAGTTTAAATTCAGCAACAGCCTGATCCATTTCTTCAAAAAACCTGGTATTCAAGGCATTCATTGCCTGAGGCCGGTTTATGCTTACTAGGGCTATATTTTCGCTTCTTTCTATTTTTAATATTTCGTAGTTCATGGGCCTAATTTTGATTCTTTTAAATTTAATAAAAATTTTTTAACAATCAGATAATCAATAGTATAATATGATATTAGATTACGATATCAAATGTATGCATAATATTTTTTTTGAGCAAGCAAATTTCCAAAATTAAGGATGATGAATCAGAATATTAAATGCTGCAATAAGATGAGTAATACTAAATTTTAATAGAATTTAGCTAAAAAACCTACCTTTGGTTGCAATTAACACAAGTATGAATACGATTATTGATCAAATACTTATTTTAGGAATACTCACAGGGGTTGGGGCAATTGCTTTTCGATTTAAAATCATTGAAGAATCTGCGAAAACAGTTATTGAGAAATTAGTGTTTTATGTCAGTTTGCCCCTTTTAATTGTCACTAAATTATCAGTATTGAAACTAACACCGGATATTATGCTCAATGGTGGTTTGGTTATACTGTTTACTTATTTCATCTTGTTCGCGCAGCTTTTATTGGGTAAATTAAGTGCCCGGATATTTGTATTGGCAAAACCACAGGCCGTGATTCACAGTTTGCATCATATGTTAGGCAATATCGTTTTTTTAGGCTTCCCGCTTTTGGATGCCCTATTCCCGGGCGGTGAGGCATTGTTGTATGCTGCTCTTTATCAACTGGTTTTAAATACGGTTTTATGGTCTTATGGAGTTATTCAATTAAATCCGGAAAATAAACATAAAGGTTGGGCTCAGTTAAAAAACTTAGTAAATCCAAATACAATTGCATTGGTTTTAGGCATACTTATGATGTATTTTGGTTTAAAATTCCCCACTTTAATTCAAAAATCATTTAGTGGTTTAGGTGACTTAACACTTTATTTGGCAATGCTTTATATTGGAATATTGCTAGCCCAAATGAAAATCGGGGAAGTATTTAAGACATCGATTTTTGTCTATTGCTTTAATAAACTATTTTTAAGCCCTGTTATTTTTCTGTTTATACTCTACTTCTTCATAAATCATTTATTCCTGCCGCTAAATAATATTGCCTATACAGTATTGGTCCTCCAATCGGCCATGCCTGCAATGACTATTCTGGTGATTTTAGCCAAACGATTTGGCGCCGACGATGCCTTAGCCATGAAGAATTTTTTTGTCAGTACAGTGTTAAGTTTAATTTCCTTACCAATAATGCTTTATTTATTACAATGGATTCAAAACTAATAATAGCGTTTTAAAAAGGATTTGTCACAGCATATAACATCAGATTCAATGCCTTTGAGCTAATCGTTTTAATCAAAATCTACCAATCATTGCAATCGGTTCACCTTTGCTCATTGGTGGAGTGGCAATTATGTATAATAGAATACCATCAAAAGGAGAATAAAATTTCTGAACTATATTTCCAAAATAATCTGTCAGATAACCAATTTCCTCATCCTTTTGAACATGATCTCCTCTCGATAAAATTGGATAAAACAAACCGGGTTCTTGTTCTGATCGGATAATTTTATATTCTTTAACCCAAACTGATTCATAAGATAGTTCCGGAATTCCTTTAATCATTTTTAAATATTTCATAATGTTTAAAGATCCATGTAGAATGGCTTTAATGTCCACTTCATCCGTACCGCCAAGTTTTCCGGCTTCAATTGAAATGGCGGGTTTTCCTCTTAAGAGAGCGGTGTTACTCATGTATAAAGAGTTTGAAACATCTTTAGTTCTTCCTGTCTCGTGTACAATTACTTTTAAATTAAAATTTACGGCCAATTGTTTTGAAATTTCATCCACTTTTATATTTCCGGTTTCGGTGTAATATAAATAGTGCATCAAATCTTCATTTCCATCACCACAATGATTATCTATTAAATAATCGCACTGGTCAATAACTTCTTTAGTAATGCAATAAGCTATTCTTTCGCTACTGCTGCCGTCAATTTTTCCCGGAAAAACCCGGTTTTGGTTCTTCCAGTCGTAGGGATTGTAATACACCGTTCTTTTTTCGAAAGAAGGAATATTTACGATATGCACAATGATAAGCGTGCCTGATATCATTTCAGGATTCATTTCTTGTGCTAATCTGGTTAAAGCAAGTACCGGTGGATATTCATAACCGTGAACACCGGCAACCAATGCAAGGACAGGACCTTCATTTTTTCCATTGATGACAGTTATCGGAATTCTAAGCTCAGCACAATCAGATCCTGCCGGAACACTGATGTAACCTGATTTTTTTTCACCGCTTACTGTCAAAACTTCACCTACTTTTATGGGCTTCTGTGCATTTGATGGAAACAAAAAAACAAACAAAATGACCAGGGTGCATAAGATATGATTCAGGTTTTTCATGATTATAATTTTTTAGATTGATTAAAAAACAAAGGTTTATTTTATAAAAAGTAGACAATATAAATCACACCATCCAAATCTAAGCTAATTTAGATATAAAACCCAAATCCTTACTTAAACTGCGTCTATAAAAAATAATTGATTGAACTTAAATAACATTTTCTATTTCGGATTTGCGAAATTTCAGAATTTCATGTAGGTTTGATGAACTTAAATAAACACATCATGAATACTTTCATGCCTTTTTCGCTAAAAACCATAGGATTAGTAGTATTAATCAGTATCCTTTTTGTTCAGTGCAGTCCAAACAAAACCCCAAAACCGGCAGATCCGGCCTTTTCAGGCTATATCTCTGCTTTTACAGGTGGAATTATAAGTAATCAATCAGTTATAAAAGTGCGCCTTGCTGAGGCGCATCCGGATGCAGCAGCCCAAAAAACGATAGAAGAGCATTTATTCGACTTTAGCCCTGATGTTAAAGGTCAAACCTATTGGCTTGATGAACAAACTATTGCTTTCAAACCGGAATCAAGATTTCCGTCGGGCAAATTATTTGAAGTGAAATTTTATTTATACAAGCTCTTAAAAGTTCCCGCTAAACTTGAAGCTTTTGTTTTTCAATTTCAAATCATTAAGCAATCGTTGGAAATGAAATTTGAAGGAATGAGCGCCTACAATGAAAAAGATTTAAAATGGCAGACCTTGAACGGATCAGTACAATCTTACGATTTTGTCGATAACGAATCGCTCGAAAAATCGGTGCGTATTACTCAAAATGGGAAAGATTTATCAGTAAGATGGGAACATCAGGATGGCGGTAAATTGCATAAGTTCGTAATAGACAGTATACATAGAACCGAAAATAACGGACAGGTAATTTTGCAGTGGAATGGAAAGCAACTGGATTTTGATGGAAAAGGAGAAGAAATTTTCCCGATTCCGCCATTGGGAGAATTTAAAGTGACGGATATACATGTATCGCAGGAAAAGGAACAGTTCGTAAGTATTTATTTTTCCGATCCGGTTAATAATGATCAGAACCTGGAAGGATTAGTTTATTTTCAGCCAAACGTGCCGTTTAGATTGATTCGCGAAGGAAACAGTATCAAACTATATCCCAACAGACAAATAAATTCAACACTTAAATTAATTGTATCACCTGCCATAAGAAATAGTCTGGGTTATCAATTAACGGAATCATTTGAAAAGCAAATCACTTTTTCGAGTATTAAACCGGCCGTGGAATTAATTGGGAAAGGTGTCATCCTGCCAAGCACAAATGGTTTAATATTTCCATTTAGAGCAGTTAATTTAAATGCGGTGAATATTACCGTAGTTAAAATTTTTGAGAATAATATTCAGCAATTTTTTCAAACCAATCAATTCGACGGAACCGGCGAAATGAAAAGAGTAGCACGCCTGATGTATAAGGGCGAATTTCCACTAAAATCAGATAAACCGATTAATTACGCCAATTGGAATAATTTCAGCATAGATTTATCAGGTTTAATCAATCCTGAACCCGGGGCAATTTATCGGGTTGCACTTAGTTTTACACAGAGTCAATCCTTATATCCATGCGATGAAAATGATAATTCAGGCGAAACTGTCGAATTTAAACAAATCATTAATAGCGAAGATTCATGGGACAATCCAACTGATATATGGTATTATAGCGATGGCGATGAAGATTATTACTACAACCCGGATTATAAATACAATGAAAGAAATAATCCGTGTAAAGCGTCTTACTATATAGACAACAGCAGGGTAGTCGCCAGAAATATACTTGCTTCTGACTTTGGAATTATTGCCAAAGGCGGCACCGGAAATAAAATGGTGGTTGCCGTAACCGACTTAAAATCCACAAAACCAATCCCTGAGTTAACAATTGAACTCTACAATTTTCAGCAGCAGCTTATAAGCACGGGCCAAACCAATAGCGAAGGAATTGTTGTTATAGATTTAAATAAAAAACCATATCTTCTGATTGCTAAAAAAGATAAACAAAGAGGATATTTAAGATTAGACGATGGCTCAGCGCTATCGCTGAGTATGTTCGATATTTCAGGACAGAAATCTCCGGAGGGTGTGAAGGGTTTTATTTATGGAGAAAGAGGTGTCTGGCGGCCGGGCGATTCGCTGTTTATTTCGTTCATCCTAGAAGATAAAAACAAAGTCCTTCCTGAAAATCACCCGGTGATATTTGAGCTCTACACTCCTCAACAACAGCTTTTTGAAAGAAAAGTACGGACAACTTCTATGAATCAGTTTTACGATTTCAGAACAGCAACTCCTACAGATGCGCCCACCGGAAATTGGACTGCTTATGTTAAACTCGGCGGTTCCGTTTTTTCAAAAACACTCAAAATAGAAACGGTTAAGCCAAACCGGCTGAAAATTAATCTTGATTTTCATGCTGAATTTTTAACCAATTCAGCGAAACCCAATGGAAGCCTCGAAGTTAAGTGGCTTCATGGCGCAATAGCCGGAGGATTAAAAGCCGATATCGAAATGAACTTAAGTAAAGGAAGTTCACTGTTTAAAGATTTTCCGGATTATACGTTCAATGATCCATCAAAAGAGTTTTCGACTGAAGAAAAAATGATTTTTGAAGGCAAGTTGGATGAAGACGGAAAGGCAAGCATCACTCCTGATATACAGGTTTATGAAAATGCTCCCGGCATGCTAAAGGCCACCTTCAAAATCAGAGCCTTTGAAAAAAGCGGTGATTTTTCAGTGGATAGATTCAGCATTCCGTATTCTCCCTATCGTTCCTACGTTGGCATAAAAATTCCAGAAGGCAAGGGCTGGAATGGCGCTCTATTTTCTGAAGATAAAAATCTGTTTCCCATTGTAGTACTAGATGAGAAAGGTAAAACTGTAGATAGAAAAGGAGTTAAGATTGAGGTTTTTGATGTTTATTGGCGTTGGTGGTGGGAACAATCTCCTGAGGATGGATTGGCAGCTTATGTAGCAAACAAAAGTAAAAACCTTATTCATACGGCAAGCATTGATACAAAATCAGGCAAAGCTTTATTTGAAATGAATTTGTCAGGCAATCACTATGGAAGAAAATTTATTCGTGTTACCGATCCTGTAAGCGGTCATAGTAGCGGACAAACATTTTACATTACTTACAAAGGATGGGGAAGCGATAATACAGGCGATAATCCCGGTGGAGCTGAAATGCTGACATTTAACACCGACAAGGAAAAATATCAGGCTGGTGAAAAAATTAAAGTTCAAATCCCTGCTGCTAAACAAGGCCGAATATTGGTGAGTTTAGAATCCGGTTCCAGAGTAGTGAATACGTTTTGGGTTGATCTGATGAACAATAAAGACAGCTTTGAAATAGAGACGACAAAAGACATGATACCCAATGTATTCATTCATTTAACATTTATTCAACCGCATTCTAATGTAAAAAATGATCTCCCAATTCGATTGTATGGAGTTCAGTCGGTTAATATAGAATCAACAGATTCTCATATTGAACCAAACATAAATATGCCCAATGTAATAGCTCCTGAAGAGGAATTTACCGTTTCGATAAACGAAAAGAACGGTAGAAAAATGACATACACACTTGCAGTTGTCGAAGATGGACTGCTCGATCTTACTCGATTTAAAACACCAGATCCGTGGTCATATTTTAATGCCAAAGAAGCGTTAAGCGTAAAAACCTGGGATATGTATAATTATGTAATTGGTGCATTTACAGGAAAAATGGCCGGATTAATTGCAATTGGAGGCGATGAAAATCAAATGCAGTCAGGCGGGGCTAAAGCAAATAGGTTTAAACCTGTGGTTAAATTTTTAGGGCCATTTATTTTGGATGCAAAAAAAACAAATAAGCACAAAATAAAAATGCCAAATTATATTGGCTCAGTCAGGGCAATGGTAATTGCCGGAAGCGGATCGGCTTATGGTTATGCCGAAAAAACAGCTCAGGTTAAGAAACCGCTAATGGTTTTGGCAAGCTTGCCTAGAGTGATTGGCCCTGGAGAAAAAGTTATTTTGCCGGTTACTGTTTTTGCTTTAGATAAAAAAGTAAAAGATGTAAAAGTAGAAGTTCAGACCAATCAAATGTTTGAAATCAATGATCAGTTAAGCAAAACCATTTCGTTTTTGCGAGAAGGCGATCAAATAGTAAATTTTAATTTAACGGCTGTAGAAAAAACCGGACTTGCAAATGTTCAAATAAAAGTTAGCAGCGGCACAGAAACTGCTACCTATCAAATAGAATTGGATGTACGTGCTCCAAATCCCAGAATCACTGATGTGATTGATGCCATGATTGAACCGGGAAAAACCTGGGAAGGCAATTATAAACCTATCGGAATAAGCGGAACAAATCGGGGAGTAGCAGAGCTTTCGTCGATTCCTTCTTTAAATCTCGAATCCCGATTGCAATACCTTTTGAATTATCCTCACGGATGTATAGAACAGACAATTTCTGCCGCTTTTCCTCAGTTATTTCTTTCAAATCTGATCGCATTAAACGATGAACAAAAGAAAATAACTGAAGCAAATATTAAAACTGCTATTGATAAATTAAGGTCGTTTCAAATTCCTTCCGGCGGTTTTTCATATTGGCCCGGCGAACAAAATTCTGCCAACGACTGGGGAACTAATTATGCCGGACATTTTATGCTTGAAGCTCAAGCCAAAGGCTATACTATTCCAACAGGATTACTGGCAGACTGGAAAAAATTTCAGAAACAAAGAGCCGATAACTGGCAGCCCGATGATGATAAATATTCTTTTGCAGCAAATCAATTATCGCAGGCTTACAGACTATACACACTGGCTTTAGC
>JAZDJM010000182.1:0-6100 GCA_043804305.1 Bacteroidota bacterium | reverse complement strand
TGAGCAATTCTGTGGTAAGGCAAAATATATATATTTTTTATCGATTTGAATTGATTTAAATAAGTCGCTATTTTTTTTAAATCATCTAAACTATCATTTATTGTTGGGATTAGTGGAAATCGAATTTGAACGCTTTTATCTGTATTAATCAGATATTCAAGATTTTTTAGAATTTGTTTATTTGAAACGCCTGTATATTTTTTATGTTTTTCCGCATCAATCAGTTTAATATCAAACAAAAACAAATCGAAAACAGCACATGCTTTTTCGAAAACTTCAAATGAAGAATAGCCGGTTGTATCCAGACAAAGATGAAAATTATTCTTTTTGAAATATTTTGCAGATTCAATCAAAAAATCGGCTTGTAAGAGCGGTTCTCCGCCTGAAAAGGTAATTCCTCCGCCCGATTGCTCATAAAATGGCCTGTCTTTTTCCACTTCAATTAAAAGCTGATTGGCTGATGTTTCCCATCCAATCGAATCAGAACCATTGAATTTGAAATCCAGCTTTTCAATCCCGCATTTTTGGCTTTCAGGATTATGACACCACCAGCATCTTAATGGACAGCCTTTAAAGAAAATACTTGTCCGTATTCCTGGCCCATCGTGTATAGCAAAATGCTTGATATCAAAAACAATTCCTTTCATCAAGGTAGTTTATTTAAATAAAATTAGGGAAATCAGCGTTAAAGCGTGGAAGGAAATGGTTCAGGTCATCCAACATTCAAACAAACCACGACCAAAATGGCCGTACATGCAGAAGTACATTGTGATATTTGTCCGAATAATCATCAAGTAAAAATACACAACATTTACTTATAAAATCAATAAGTGAAAAAATTTCATGGGATAAATAAATCATTTCCGATTGATTCATTGAAAAATGCAGCTGTCGAAACAAAAAAAGCCGGCTAAATCGCCGGCTTTTTCATCTGTTTATAATTTTAAGTTTAAGGTCAGATGGAATAGCCATGAAGAATATAATCATTCCAGTTAGAGATTTTTAAATCATGGCTATTTCAAATTGTTTAAGAAAACCTTTATTTTAAACCTCTTTTTGTGAGCAAAGGATCTATTGAAGGATCGGCTCCGCGGAAGTTTTTATACAAAGTCATGGGTTCATCAGAACCACCGCGCGAAATGATATTGTTACGCAATGCATCTCCGGTTGCCCTGTCAAAAATACCATTTTCAACAAAAGCCTGATATGCATCAGTATCAAGAACTGCCGCCCAAATATATACGTAATAACCGGCAGAATAACCTTCGCCACCAAATGAATGGTTAAAATAAGTGCTTCTGTAGCGAGGAATAATCTCTTTGATTAAACCTAATTCATCCATGGCTTGTTTTTCAAAGGCCAAAACATCCAATCCATCCACATTATCCAACTTATGGAATTTGATATCCAACAAACTGGCTGCCAAATATTCGAGCGTTACAAAACCTTGATTAAAATGGCCGCTTTTTTGAATTTTTGCAATTAACTCATCAGGAATGGGTTCTCCGGTTTTATAATGCCTTGCGTAAGTTTTTAGAAGAGCAGGCTCTAAGGCCCAGTTTTCCATAATTTGAGAAGGCAGTTCCACAAAATCGCGTTTTACTGAAGTTCCGGAAATGGTATTATACTCAACTTTTGATAGAAGTCCGTGCAAGCCGTGTCCAAATTCATGAAACAAAGTTTCCACTTCATCAAGGCTCAATAAAGAGGGCTCATTGGCAGTTGGTTTTGTGAAATTACCAACATTAACAATTACAGGAGTTACAAAATCTTTTCCTGCACCTTGCTGTTTGCGGTAAGACGACATCCAAGCCCCGCCTCTTTTGCTTTCGCGTGGAAAATAATCGACCAATAATATGCCGATATGATCGCCATTTTCTTCCTGTACTTCCCAGGCTTCAACGTCTTCATGGTAAACAGGAATATCATCCCGGCGAACGATATTCAAGCCGTAAATTCGTTTAACCAACTCATAAGCACCTTGTTGTACATTTGCCAATGAAAAATAAGGACGTAATTCTGATTCATCCAATGCGTATTTTTCTTTTCTCAGTTTTTCGGCATAATACCACCAATCCCAGCTTTCAACTTTAAAATTTCCGCCTTCCTTGTCGATAATGGCTTGTAATTCTTTAGCTTCGCGCTTAGCCATTGGCAATGCGGCATCCCAAAGTTTGGTCAATAAGTTTAAAACATTTTCAGGTGTTTTTGCCATATTGTTGTCAATTGCAAAATCAGCATAGGTATTGTAGCCCAATAATTTGGCTTTTTCTAAACGCAATTTCAATATTTCTTTAATAACTTCTTTATTATCGAATTCGTTATTGTTATTGGCAATATTCATCCATGCGGTATAAATTTCTTTACGCAATTCGCGCTTATCTGAATATTGTAAAAACGGAATCCAGCTTGGTTTATCCAAAGTGAATACCCATTTGCCTTCCATACCTTTGGCGGTAGCGGTTTCGGCAGCTGCATCAATAACAGACTGAGGAAGTCCGCTTAAATTTTCTGCATTTTCAATAACCAATTTATACGCCTGGCTTTCTTTTATCACATTTTCTCCAAACTGTGGGTAAAGAAGTGCAAGTTTTCCATTAATATCGCGCATTTTGGCCTGATCTTCATCATTTAAATTTGCTCCGCCACGTACAAAACCTGTATAAACTTTATTAAGTAAAGACATTTGTTCTGTACTCAAAGCACTTTGATTCTCTGCCTCAATGATAAGGTTAAGCTCTTTTTGTTGATTATAAACCGCTTTAACCCTTTCAAATAATTTTGGATTCAGGTTAATGTTATCATTATGAGCGGCTAACATTGGAGCAACCTGTTTGTTTATTGCCTTGATAGAATCATCGGCGTTTGCACTGAATTGATTAAAGAAGACACTGCTCACCTTGTCTAAAAGCGAACCGCTTTTGTCTAAAGCAACCAAAGTATTTTCAAATGTTGGAGCTTCTTCATTGTTTGCAATTGCATCAATTTCAGCTGCATGTTGTTTAATGCCTTCTTCAAATGCAGGCATATAATGCTCATTTTTAATTTTGGAGAAATCAGGAACTTCAAAAGCGGTTCCATACTCGGCAAAAAAAGGATTGTCGCCCATCTTATTCTTTGTTGTGTCGCAGGCCGAAAATAAAACACTTGCAGCCAGCATTATAAAAAATGTTTTTTTCATCGATATGTTTTTTTGTGTTTGAAAAAGCAAAGGTAAAGATTATTCGATAAATAGTTGAGCCTTTTGCATAAATGAAACGAACATGCCTAAAAGAATTTTCAGACACACAGGGCAATGATCATATGGCATGTGAGTTCCATCTGACAACCGAGTTTACGAGCTCGGCAAAGCCAATTAAAAAGCAAATTATAAACAGATGAAACATCCATGGCAAAACAATTTTGACACACAGGAGGATGATTATTGTGGATGTTCCATATGACCATTAAAAAACAAATTATAGACATATGAAAGGCCAAGATTTATCTTTCAAACATTAGAGGCGGCTTGATTTCATTTAATGCACTGAAATAAATTCATTCGTCGTTTAATTCTATATTAAACTTTGATTTCCTTTGCACTTTCTCATCGGTTCTATGTGTTATAGCTAGTACACCGAATAAAAAGACAGAAAATTTCGCTAAAATAAAAACCAGCTCAACCAATGAAAAAAGAGTAAATAAACGTTAAAAAAAAGAATTAAAGCTAATTTTACAAAAGCTTATCTTTATTTTTGCGCAAAAATTTACTCTATGGCAGCAGTTTTAATACTTTTAGGAATAGCCGTTCTATTTTTTTACTTGAGCAGTTCTGCTTCTAAAAAACAAGCCCAAAAAATACACGGAACTGGTTCCGGACCATCAAACATCAACCAATCAGGAGGATATGGCAAGTGGATTGGTGGCGGATTGGGCTGGGCATTAGGCGGACCTATTGGTGGATTATTGGGTTTCATGTTTGGATCAATGTTCGAAGGAAAAAGTAACGGTACTACTTACCAAACTCATCCCTACACCAGCGGTCAGGAAACACAGACCGGCGATTTCAGTGCAAGCTTACTGGTATTGGCTGCAGCGGTGATGAAAGCCGACGGTGTAGTTAAAAAATCGGAACTGGATTATGTTAAGCGGTTTCTCGAACACAATTTCGGTCAGCAAAAAACAGCTCAATTGCTGCTTGTTTTACGTGAGCTTTTAAATAAAGACATTAATATTCAGGAGGTTAGTACACAAATCCGCTATGCGATGGACTTATCCTCCCGCCTGCAGCTTCTTCATTTTTTATTTGGAATAGCAGGCGCCGATAAAGCTTTTTCTGATACAGAAATCAGAACCATCCAAGATATTGCGGGTTATATGAACATTTCGAATGCTGATTTTAATTCAGTAAAAGCTATGTTTGTGAAAGATCTGGATTCGGCTTACACTATTTTGGAAATTTCTTCGCATGCCACAAACGATGAAGTTAAAAAAGCCTATCACAAAATGGCCATTAAATATCACCCTGATAAAGTAAGCCATTTGGGCGAAGAAGTTCAAAAAGCAGCAGAAGAAAAGTTCCAGAAGCTCAATGCTGCTTACGATGAGATAAAAAAGCGAAGAGGTATTGTTTAATTATACTTTTGAATTGTTGATAGGTTGATAGGTTTAGTTTTTTAACATCCTAATTGCATTTTTTAAATTTGCACGAAGTATTTTTATATGATCGATTTAAAGGCACATGCCGAAAAGGCAAAAATTCAGCTAAAAAAAAACAAACAAACAGCAACTGTCCTGGCAAGGAAAAAACCAAAAGATCTGGATGCTGTTGTTCTAAATCTACACCAAAAAGCTTTTTCGCATATTGATTGTTTGGCATGTGCAAATTGCTGTAAAAGCATCAGCCCAATTGTTACTGATAAAGATATTCAACGCATTGCCAAATATTTACGCATTCGTCCTGCCCAATTTACCGAAACTTATTTATTACTTGATAATGAAAACGACTATGTTTTCAAATCTCAACCTTGTCCGTTTTTGGGGAATGATAATTATTGTTCCATCTACGAAGCAAGGCCAAAAGCCTGTCGTGAATATCCGCATACCGACCGGGAAAAATTTTATCAATTGCTAAACCTAAGTGTAAAAAACACATTGATTTGTCCGGCTGTGCTCGAAGTTTTTGAAGAATTGGGCAATAAGATCAAGTGATTTTCTTCGTCATTGCATTGTCTTTTACAAAAAACAACAATAAACTTATCGTATTGATAACCATTACATTATGAATTTACACTGAATTTGATGTCTGAATTTTTAAATTTTCTTTTTCAGATATGAATCGCTTTTTGAGTTTAAGAAATTAAAAATTTATACTTTTGCAAACTTTTAATGATAGGATGAAAATGGCACAATATCAGGAATATAAAAATTTCGATCTTTCAACAATAGCAAAAGAAATTCTTCAATTTTGGGAAGAACATGAGGTATTTGAACAAAGCTTAAAAAACAGAGAAGGCAATAAACCTTTTGTTTTTTATGAAGGCCCTCCTTCCGCAAATGGAGTTCCCGGTATTCATCACGTGATGGCTCGGGCCATAAAAGATATTGTTTGCCGCTATCAAACTTTAAAAGGAAATTATGTTACACGCAAAGCCGGCTGGGATACCCATGGTTTACCCGTAGAAATTGGCGTTGAAAAAAGTTTGGGTATTACAAAAGAAGATATCGGAACTCAAATTTCTGTTGAGGATTATAACAAAGCATGCCGCACCGAAGTCATGAAATACAAGGATCTTTGGGACGATCTCACAAAAAAAATGGGTTATTGGGTCGATTTGGAAAACCCATACATTACTTTCGATAATAAATACATCGAAACGGTTTGGCATTTGTTA
Source organism: Bacteroidota bacterium (assembly GCA_043804305.1). GTDB lineage: Bacteria > Bacteroidota > Bacteroidia > Bacteroidales > UBA12170 > UBA12170. Next base: position 227 of record JAZDJM010000182.1, on the reverse strand, counting down.
AGCAAACTAAACGAAAAAGGACTCATTTACAAAGGTTATACCATTCAGCCTTATTCACCCGCAGCCGGAACAGGATTAAGCACACATGAATTAAATCAGCCCGGTTGCTATCGCGATGTTAAAGATTTTACACTGACTGCCCAGTTTAAGGTAATCAGGAACGAAAAAAGCGAAAAACTTTTCAAAGATGCATTTGGCGATGTGTTTATTTTAGCCTGGACCACCAC
>JAZDJM010000181.1:0-2360 GCA_043804305.1 Bacteroidota bacterium | reverse complement strand
ATTAATCTAAAAACATCACTGATGCAAATAATGAGTACAAATGTAAAAGGCTTCGTGTGGTCGCTTTTCGCGACCTAACATGAAGCTGTGTTGCACAGCCTGCCCCGCTCTAAGCGGGGAAATCCTCTCCCGACGTGCATTCAAGAGCATGGATTTGTTATGGGGATTCAATTAATCAGGTGTATTTCAGAAGAGAAGTCAAACTGAGCCACTTTTTAAATTTTTTCCTGCCTGAAATTCCGTTAGTGCGGGTTTCCCCATACCCCGGTGCGCCGTTATGCAAAGATTTTAACCAGATAAAAAGTATGTTAGGTAAACTTGATATTTCAAATAAAAAAGTCTGTAACTAACTTGATTTTATTAACTTCATCTTTTGTAAGAACAATTTTAAATCAACATCAATAATCACAATTGGATGAAAAGCACGAACAAATCATTAATCTTCTGTTTATCAGAACTTTTATATCTTGTACGGGTTTCGTCTAAGGCGCAAATAAACGCAACCGGTTGCGATTATTGAGTTGTTAGCTGTAATGGCGCATCGTGCAACAATATGACTGCTAACCTTTCATTCCGATTTGACTACTACATACTAACTATAAAAAACAGCTATTATGAAAACTTTAAAGACTATTATTATTTTTGGTTTAATCCTTCCCTTAATTTCTACATCCTGCCTGATTGATAAGAAAAAAACAATTGAAATAAAGGAAGGCCTTGTAGGCATGATTGGTTATGGCTCTTTGATGTCATTGAAGAGCTTTGAACAGACACTGGGTCATAAATATACGGACGCAATTTATCAGGTTCATTTGAATGATTATTTAAGAGAGTGGTCATATTTTCGACCAATTAACGATCCAAAATCAGATCCTAAAAGTGGTTTGAAATATTACGGCTTCATTTTGCAAAACGCTGATAGTATTCCCTTCGAAGGAATAATAAACTTAAATATCAGCTCTAAAGAGAAAAGTAAAATCAACTGTATTTTATACCTGATAACTACAGAGGATTTAATCAATTTTGATAAAAGAGAATTTGGTTATCAGAAAGTTGATGTGACCGATAAAATTGATGAATATTCATTCAAAGGAGGTAAAGTATACGTTTATGTACATATGCCAGACCCACAGGTCAAATTCGATGAAACAAAATACATACTGATAAAAGATTTAATGGATCTTATCACTAATGCTTGTGACAGCATCGGTATGAATTTCAGAAAAGAATTTGATTGCTCGACCATGCCTTATGCAGGACAAATTCTACCATATCAAAAAATTATCTGGAAACAAGGAAAATAATTTATTTAAATGAGAATTAATTACAATGTTAAAAAGGCTCCTGCTGACTTGACAAATTAACAGCACTAACAGCTAACACGGGTTTTGCGTCAGGCGGACTGACGTGCAAACTTGGAGTTTTGTGCTTCTATTCAAGTTCAGCTCTGGTTGACAGTTTTGTGCTCCGAAACCCGCCCGAACGCAAAGCCCGAAACCGTTAGTGGTAATTTATACAACATAATTAAAATATGTTTCTTAATAACAAACATACTTGGGTTCTCCTAATTGCTTTATTTCTAATTCACTCGTTAAAAGCGCAAATAAGTATTTGTCCAAATAGATTTGAGCAAACAGTCAATTTCAATCAATTAAATTCTTCAATGGTTGAAAATTTGTGGGGTTTACAATCTAAATCTAATTATTTAATAAACGATAAAATAGAGGTACTAAATACAGCAACTTTTTTATCAGGACAGAAAAATAATTTTTATATGAATGACTTTAGGTTAAACTTTTACGGACCTGAAGCGAATCAATGGTATCCGGGACTCTCAGTAGAAGTTGGATATTTATATATGAACCGAGATTTTCTGGAACTAAATGGGAATACCAACCAACATGGAGTTTTATTTGGTGGCGATTGGAATTTCCCACTAAAAATTCTTTCAAATGGCTATGTTATTGCAAAGTGGGCCTACGTAATAAGGCTACATTCAAATAATATGACAATATTTAATTGTTTTGTACATTGGAACTTAACAAAGAATATAGGCTTCCATGTAGGTGGTGACATTTACACAAAATTCGGTGGACTTAAATATAGTGGATTTGTGGCGGGGATATCAATTCAATTACTGAAACGAAAAACTACCACTAATAAACAGGACTTCATTCGGCATGTAGTGCCAAGAATGAAGTCTCCGGTTGCACTACATCCAGGCACCCGGCCTTATTCTATGCACTTACCACCGTTATTCGTTTTCCATGAGCAGCCTCATTTCAGGTTGGTTATGTGGTTTTTGGGTTATATGTTGGTGTTGTTTTTACATATTCATTGATTTGTCGCTTCTTAGTCAA
>JAZDJM010000180.1:0-11597 GCA_043804305.1 Bacteroidota bacterium | reverse complement strand
TGCATTAGCCCTAAATGGAGAAAATAAATTATATGATTCTGATTGTCTGATAAAAAAATAATAAAAATGAGGAAGTTATTCTTTTTTTTACCTTTAATTGCTTTAATGATATCAAGCTTTTCGTGCAAGCAAAAATTTGAACCGAAAACAGAATACAGCTTAATTCCATTGCCTTATAATGTCAGGGAAGGTTCTCAAGGCTTTGTTATCAATGAAAAGACTCGAATTATATATAGTGGTAAAGATATTGAGGTCAGTGCTTTTCTATTGCAAAAATATATTGCACAACTAATTGGTTATCCAATTGAAGTTATAGCTCAGACGGAAGCAAAAAACCTGGATAATGTGATTTTACTTTCCACACTCAGCCATGAAGAACGATTGGGATTGGATGGTTATCGCTTGATGGTCGATAAAAATAAAGCCATTTTAAGTGCAAATGATGATAAGGGAGTTTTCTATGGCGTACAAACTTTGTATCAGTTGTTTGATATCCAGAAATTAACGGAAGAAGAGTTGCAAATACCGCCACTTAGGATATGGGACGAAGCCCGTTTTTCCTACCGCGGAATGCATCTGGATGTCTGTCGGCATTTTTTTGATGTTGAGTTTATTAAGCATTATCTCGACTTAATGGCTTATTACAAATTCAATACTTTTCATTGGCATTTAACCGAAGATCAGGGGTGGCGTATTGAAATTAAAAAATATCCAAAACTGACCGAAATCGGTGCCTGGAGAACAGAAGAAGACGGAAGCCGTTATGGTGGTTTTTACACGCAGGAAGAAATAAAGGAAGTGATCGAGTATGCTAAAGATCTGCATATTACAATAATTCCTGAAATAGAAATGCCGGGACATAGTCGTGCAGCACTGGCCGCTTATCCCGGCTTATCATGCAACGGAAATAAACTGGAAGTTCCGAGCAATTGGGGCGTTTTTGAAGATATTTATTGTGCGGGAAATGAAAAAACCTTCGAATTTATACAAAATGTTTTGGATGAAGTAATCGCCTTATTTCCGGGAGAATATATTCACATTGGAGGTGATGAAGCACCTAAATCGCGATGGGAAAACTGCCCGAAATGTCAAAGCAGGATTCAAAAAGAAGGATTGAAAAACGAACACGAATTGCAGAGTTATTTTATTAAACGCATCGATAAATATTTGACCTCGAAGGGAAAAAAATTAATCGGTTGGGATGAAATCCTGGAAGGCGGTTTAGCCGAAAATGCAACAGTTATGTCGTGGCGCGGAATGGAAGGTGGTATTGAGGCAGCCCGACATGGCAATCAGGTGGTGATGACACCAACCTCACATTGTTATTTTGATTATTATCAGGCCGATAAGGCCTTTGAGCCCAAAGCAATCGGCGGTTATTTATCGTTAAAAAAAGTGTATGATTTTGAACCTGTTCCATCCGACTTATTTACTGAGCAAAAAGCGCTTATTTTAGGTGCTCAGGGCAATGTTTGGACTGAATACATCCATACCCCATCTGAAGTGGAATATATGCTATTGCCTCGGATGCTTGCGCTTTCTGAAGTACTATGGGGAAAGAAAGATTCCAAAGATTGGCCGGCTTTTCAGAAACGATTACAGGATCATTTTAAGTTATTTTCAAAAAAAGAAATTTCCTTTTCTAAGGGGACTTATCGCTTAACTTTCGATTTAAAACACGATACTGTTAAAAACCAGAATTTTGTCGAGATTTTTTCGGAGCAATATATGCCGATAATCCATTACGCATTGAACGGATTAGTACCTGACACTTCTACAAAAGTATACAGCTCAGCCATCACTTTAACGGATTCTGACAGTTTAATTCGGGCAGGGATTTTTGAAAATGGGAAATTGATTCACCAAATTAGCGAATTTAGAATAATAAAGTAATTTAAGTTATTCGATAATTTTTCCCTAAAAATCCAAAATTTGGATTAATCAATTGAACTCTGAAATATTTTCTTTAGTATCTTTTAGCATTAAAGAAAATGTAATTGTAAATAGCCAGAGCTATAGCTGCGCCGCCACCAATTGAAGCAATTACCCACCAAATGGAAGATGGCTGATAGTTAATCCAAAGGTAATTGGTCAGTTCCATTTTGCTCATGTTAAGTTGTAAGGCAGCTTCCTCAAACATTTGATTGTGAGTTAAATGTTCGGATAAATGCAATCCTTTTTCATTTATTTCATTGAGCAATAAAGTGTGCTTATCCGACATTTCCTGATAAACTTTTCCGGAAACTATTCCGGCAAAAAGATTTCCCAAAAAAAGCGGAATAAAAGAATAACCCATATACAATGCTTTTTTGTCGGCCGGGGCAATTCGTCCAATATATTCAGTAATTTTTGGGGATGCCGACATTTCGCCGATAGCGAAGACAAATAAAGCAATAAAGATGAATAAAACATCCTGACTTATCAATGTTAATGATAATCCGATTGTTGCTACAATAAAACCCCCAATCATCGTATTCAGAGCTTTCCATCGCATTACTATACTTGAAATAATTATTTGAAATGCAATGATAAACAAGGCGTCAAAATTTGTTATAAACTCGGCTTCTATGGCTCCATTGTGTCCATAATTTTCGGCAATAAACGGCATATTCTGACTTAAGAATACATACATGCCCGAAGTATCGACCCACTGAGAAATAAACACCGGAAGTGTAAAAAACAATTGCAGGTACATGGTCCAGAAACCGGATGCAATGATCAGGAAAATAACAAATTTATAATCGAGGAGAACGGTATAGATATTTACAAATATTTGTTTTATCAATACCCAAAACGGCTCAGAAGATTTAATTTGGTTAGGTTCTCTGTAAAAAAACAAGAGAATAAAATTTACCATAATCATAGCAGCAGAAATATAAAATACCGATTCGTAGGAAGAGTTTTTAAAAAGCAATGTAAGCAACGGGCCGAGAAAAGCGCCAATATTCACCATCATATAAAAAATGCCAAATCCTATGGATGCTGTTTCATTATCGGTAGTTTTTGCAATAGTTGCTGATATTACCGGTTTAAAAAGTGCCGCACCGACAGCTAAATATAAATACATGATAAAAACTCCGGTAAACGTTTCAAAACGCGGAAGTAAGATAAATGCAGTTGCATAGATTACAAATGCAATAAACAAAACCCTTTTGTATCCAAATTTATCGGCTATTGCCCCGGTAATTACCGGTAAAAAGTAAAGAATGCCGGTTCCTATACCCATTATAAGCCCTTTTTGTCCCTGAGAGAACTGTAATCCACCATCATCGATTGATCCGGTTAAATAATTGGCAAAGAGCATAAAAAAACCATACCATGCCCAGCGTTCAAAGAGTTCGATAGTGTTTGCAATCCAGAAAGTGCGTGGAAATTTACGAAATGTAGTGGCGATAGAACCCATAATTTTTTGATTTGAAACGGACAAAAATAAGGTATGCAAATTGATTTGCAAGGAAATTGCCAATATTTGTTTTAGATTTGTGTCACTCAAAAACTAAAATATGCTTATAAAACTTTATCCGGAGAATATTTCTCCACGTCAATTGGCAATTATTCATGAATGTTTGCTTGATGGCGGGGTTATTATTTATCCAACGGATACAGTATATAGTTTTGGTGGAAGTAGTTTGAGCCAGAGAGCTCTTGATAAAATTATCAAGTTGAAAGGAATTAAGAAAGAAAAAGCTAATTTTTCATTGATATTTAGCGATTTAACGCTTTTATCAAACTATACTCGCCCTTTTGATAAATCAACATTTAAACTTTTAAAAAAACATTTGCCCGGGCCGTTTACTTTTATTTTGCCTGCAAACAATCAGGTTCCAAAACTATATCAGAATAAGAAAAAGAGCATAGGCATACGTATACCCGACCATCCAATTCCCGTCGAAATTATCCTATTATTGGGTCATCCAATGTTTTCGGCATCAATTCATGCCGAAGATACCATTATCGAATACGAAACTGATCCGGAAATTCTCCATGATGATTGGGGTGAATTGGTGGATATAGTTATTGATGCAGGTTTTAGTGGAAATATAGCCTCAACGGTTGTTGATTGCAGTGGCGATGAAATTGAAATTATTCGTCAAGGCAAGGGAGACCTAGTGTTTTAAAACAGATCCAATACTTTAATCTTTTTTTTTATTCATGCATCCGTGGCATTTCTATTAAGTGTGTTGACTAGTATTAGCCACGAATACACGAATCATTTTTTTTAATTCTATTTTTATTCGTGTATTCGTGGCATATTTTTATGTTGAATTTTATTAGTCACGAATTCACGAGTATTATATTTAATTATGCATAATGGTCTATTATACAGCACAATACTTATAATACAATCCTTTTATAATTCAATTTAAGCTCACCAAAATTTACGAATAATCCTAACTTGCATTCCGATACTTTCAAATAATTAATTGTGCCACAAATTCATCTGGAATTCCAGCCACAGCTTTTACTTCCAAAATAATTTTATCGAAAACAACAAAATCTGCATAAAAACGATGAGGTAAAACAACGTCTTTATAATGAACGATAAACTCCTTTTCTCTCTTAAAAGGAATTCCAGCCTTTCGGAATTCATATTCTAATGCATCTTTGTAAACGATTTCCAGAAAACCACCTCCAAGATTGTTGTGTACCTCAAAGCATTTTCCAATAATCTCATAACTTTCTTCTTTGTATATAATCTTATCCATTGTGCTCATATTAAAACGTTTAAAGGTAATGCATTTTTGAAAATTTTGAATTATTTTCAAAATTAATTTTTTACAATCCTTAACATTTTCATGATTCTATAATGCAATTAATTTGTAATTTCGCAGCTTATTTTTATAAAACAATCGTGTCAGACAGCTTAGTAATTATACCTACATACAACGAAAAGGAAAACATTGAAAATATTATTCGTACTGTTTTCTCACTTTCTAAAGATTTTCATGTTTTAATCATTGAAGATAATTCCCCGGATGGAACTGCGGCAATAGTTAAATCACTAATGGAAGAATTTCCGGAGCAATTATTTATTGAAGAAAGAAAAGGAAAGCTGGGATTAGGAACTGCATATATTCATGGATTCAAGTGGGCATTAAAACACAATTACGAATATATTTTTGAAATGGATGCTGATTTCTCTCATAATCCTGAAGATTTAATTCGATTGCATACGGCCTGCTCGGTTGAAGATAATGATGTGGCCATTGGTTCAAGATATATTACCGGAGTAAATGTGGTTAACTGGCCAATGGGACGAGTTTTAATGTCGTATTATGCTTCGGCTTATGTCCGTTTGGTAACCGGACTGACAATAAGAGATACAACAGCAGGTTTTATGTGTTATAAGCGTAAAGTGTTGGAAACAATGCGTTTGAATGAGGTCAGACTAGTTGGTTATGGTTTTCAGATAGAAATGAAATATTCCATAACAAAACTTGGTTTTAAAGTCATTGAAGTTCCTATCATTTTTACAGATCGTACATTAGGTGAATCAAAGATGAATAAAAGTATTTTTGGTGAGGCCGTATTTGGCGTTATGGCACTACGATTTCGCAAAATTAAAGCAATAGTTTAAAATAATTCCCTTATTGCCCTTTGTGTTTTGTATTTTTGAAGTCTATTTCAAAAAAAAAACGCTTTATGTCTTCATATTTCCTTAAAAACGCATTGATGGTCAACGAAGGAAGATTGCTGGAAGCTAATATTTTAGTTGAAAACGACCGGATTTCGAAGATTATAGCTAAAAATATTGAATTAAAATTGCCGATCAATTGTATCGAGATTGATTTTACAGGAAAATATATATTGCCCGGTGTAATTGACGATCAAGTTCATTTTAGGGACCCGGGTTTAACCCATAAAGGTGATTTGGAGTCGGAATCAAAGGCAGCTGTTGCAGGTGGAGTAACCTCATTTATGGATATGCCCAATACCATCCCAAATGTTTTGTCGCAAGTAGTCTTGGAGGAAAAATACCGTGCAGCCATTGGCCGTTCATGGGCAAATTATTCCTTTTATATGGGTGTTTCCAATTCAAATGCCGATGAAGTGTTAAAAACTAATCCCAAGAACGTATGCGGTATAAAAATATTTTTAGGAGCCTCAACCGGAAATATGTTGGTAGATGACATTCATACACTCGAAAAAATATTTTCAGAGAGTAAAATGTTAATTGCGGTTCATTGTGAGGATGAAAATATTATCCAATATAATTTAATTAATGCAAAAGTTAAATATGGTGATAATATTCCTGTTTCCCAACATCCGGTGATCCGATCGGAAGAAGCCTGCCATTTTTCAAGTTCGTTCGCTATTGAATTGGCGAAAAAACACAAAACCCGCTTACATGTATTGCACCTTAGCACAGCAAAGGAAATGGAATTGTTTTCGAATGATTTGCCATTGATTGACAAGCAAATTACGGCTGAGGTATGTTGTCATCATCTTTGGTTTACAGATAATGATTACGACCAAAAAGGAACATTGATAAAATGGAATCCGGCCATAAAAAAGGCGTCTGATCGCGATGCATTATTAGGTGCTTTGCTTAACGATAAAATTGATGTTGTAGCAACCGACCATGCACCACATACCTTAAATGAAAAGGAGAATACTTATTTAAATTCTCCATCCGGAGCGCCAATGGTTCAGCATTCGTTGGTTTTAATGCTGGAGATGATGCATCAGGGCAAAATTAGTTTAAATAAAGTAGTTGAAAAAATGTGTCATGCACCTGCCCGTTTGTTTAAAGTGAGTGAAAGAGGTTTTATTCGGGAAGGGTATTTTGCTGATTTAGTGGTTGTTGATTTAGCATCGCCATGGAAAGTATCAGCGGAAAATATTCATTACAAATGTGGTTGGTCTCCATTAAACGGACAAGAATTTCACTCAAAGGTAGAGGCCACGTTCGTAAACGGGAAATTAGTTTATCGAAATGGTGAATTTTTTGCCAAAGGACAAGGAAAACGTTTGCTATTTAACCGTTTTTAATTCTTATAGAATAAAAAACCCAAAAAGAAAAGCGTAAACAAAACAAAACCCAATAAAAATAATATCCAAACAAATTTCTGTTGTTCTTGCTTATCCTCTTTGCTCAGTTCAAGAGGTTTAGTATTAAATTTTTTCTCCAGAAAATAGCCTATTGCCAAACCAAGGGGCATTCCAATAGCCGGACCCAAAGCAATATTTCCCAAAACTAATCCAATGGGAATTCCCAATGGAATACCAATGGCCAAACCTATTCCAATATAGTATCCTTTGGTATGTTTTTCATTATTTTCCATAATTCTAAATCAGTATTTATGTTTATGAATAATTCCTCAGGCTATTCATGAATTAACTATCACGAAATTAAGCATTTCTTATTATAAAACCTGAATACTCATCTTTTATTTAAAGCCATAATACCCACTTTATTTAAAAATGAACCATAGAAAATTATTCCGTCCTGATGTCCGCTCATGATAATTATTCCCTCTGTCTGACGCTCCGATTTTACTATGGAAGAAAGATTCAATGCCAATGCAGTAGTCCCGAATTCAGCATTTGGAAGGGTTGTTGGAAGTCTATCAAGATATTTATTCCAAAGATGCCGGTCGTGCGTATGAATAATTGCATTTATGGATGGATTTGCCATATAAATGGCTGCATGCGACAATGATTCCGATGAAGCGGCAATGGGCCCATGGCAAAGGAGGAAATTTTGATCAAGATCAAAATCTTTAACTAAGGTAAAGTGATTCGAGTCAACATCTGATATATTTCCGCTCGCAGTTCCGCTAATTATAAACTGGGTTTTATTATATCGAATGCTGATATTTCCATAGCCAATTCCATCCGGATAACTGCCTATCAATCGCGCCTCATAAAGTCTTTGTCGCCATGCAAATAAATTACCTAAAAAATAGTCGGGCAAGGGAGTTTTTATCCAATCGTAATGAAACTTTATATAACCTTCGTCGTGTTTACCGTTCATACTCAGGAAATAAATTCAATAAACTTTCAGCATTGGCTTCACAAATTCCTCTCTCAGTAATAAATCCAGTAATTAAGCGCGAAGGAGTTACATCAAATCCATAGTTGCTTCCAACATTGGATTCAGGAATGATTATAGCCTCTATCTCCTGTCCGTTGTAAATGCCTTCAATATGGCTGATTTCTTTTGAATTACGCTCTTCAATTTGGATTTCGTTTAAACCATCGCAGATTTCCCAATCAATAGTTGAAGATGGAAATGCAACATAAAATGGAACTGAATTGTCGTGAGCCGCCAAAGCCTTCAGGTATGTTCCAATTTTATTTGCAACATCTCCGTTTCTGGTAACCCGGTCGGCACCAACAATAACCATATCAACCATTCCTTTTTGCATCAGATAGCCGCCGGTATTATCGGGAATAACAGTATGTTTTATCCCTTGTTGACTTAATTCCCAGCTGGTTAGGCGAGCGCCCTGATTTCGCGGCCGGGTTTCATCAACCCAGACGTGGATATCTATTTTTTCATTAAAAGCAGCATAAACAGGAGCCAGGGCAGAACCAAAATCTACAAAGGCCAGCCAGCCTGCATTGCAGTGGGTGAGAATATTTACGGTTTTTTTATGCTTTTGCTGACTGATTTTCCGAATAATAGGAAGGCCTAATTCACCAATCAAACGGCATGCTTCGGCATCTTGATTGGCAATAGATTCGGCGAGTTTAAACGCTTTTTCCTTTTTAGTTTTAAAATTAAAATCAGTAGTTTCGATTATTTCAGTCAGCATTAAATCAACTGCCCACGAAAGATTTACTGCAGTTGGGCGGGTAGCTTTTAGCTTGGAAGCAGAATTTTTAATAGAATTCAAAAAATCGTTTTTGTTTTCAGTTTCCAAAACGGCCAGATACATGCCATAGGCAGCTGCTGCGCCAATTAAACCGGCACCTCTGAGATGCATATCCTTAATGGCTATTGCCATTTCATCAACAGTTTGGATGGTTTCAACCAGGAAAGAAAAAGGGAGTTTACGCTGATCAATAATTTGCACACATTTTTTATTGTTTTTATCGATCCAAATTGTTCTGTGATGTTTTCCGTTTACCTTCATTAGTCGTTGTAAATTAAATAGTTTAATCTTTTTAATTTAAATGCAGCCAAATCATTTTTCCAGGATTCTCTGATTTCAGATTCATTTAAACCGGCTTTTATCTGAGCCTGAAGTTTATTATTTCCGGCTAATAGATTAAAATAATCAATGAAAAATGTTGATTTATCGGGATAGGACTTGTAAAAATCGATAAGATATTGTAAATCAATTTTATATATTCTATTTTCAGCCGAATATAGATTTCTTAAATCAACACCATAGCAGATTTGGTTTTTAAATGGTGGGGTTTCGCTTTTCCCAGGAATTTGTTTCGGAACGAAAGAAAAATCTTTTAGCGGATAATCGGGATAAGCAATAACTTCAAAAGGAAAATCAGTTCCCCGTCCAATGCTGGTGTTAGTCCCTTCAAAAAAGCATAGACTTGAATAAAGAGCAATGGCGTTGTCGTTAGGTAAATTTGGAGATGGAGCAATAGGCAAACTTACAAGCGTTTGATGCGTATAATTTTCGACAGGAATAACATTCACGTCACATCGAATTCCATTATTTAGCCATTTTTCGCCATTTATCATAAGTGCCATTTCGCCTAAAGTCATTCCATAAACTACGGGTATCGGGAGCAGCCCAACAAATGATTTGAATTCATTTTCTAAAACCGGCCCATCGATGTAATGCGCATTAGGGTTTGGCCTGTCGAGAATCAAAAGTGGAATATTATTTTCGGCACAAGCCTCCATGACATAAGCCAGAGTGGAAACATAAGTATAAAACCTCAATCCAACATCCTGAATATCAAATACTAAAATATCAATTCCTTTTAAATCTTTGGCCTCAGGTTTTTTACTTGAACCATGCAGAGAAATGATGGGTAGTTTGGTTTTAGCATCAAATTCATTATTGATATGAGCTCCGGCTTCGGCATTTCCTCTAAAACCATGTTCTGGTGCAAAAACTTTACATATTTGAAAATCAGCATTTAACAAAGAATCTACCAAATGAACCTGTTTAATTAGGCTGGTTTGATTGGCCACAATTCCTATTTTTTTTCCTTCTAGTGTCGGAAAATATTTTTCCGTTCGTTCAGCACCGCATATTGGATATTGAGCCATGGTGAAGATTGAAATACTCAGGAATAAAATCAGGATTTGGAGTTTCTTGTTCAGCATAATCTTAGAATTGATATTTTTGTAACAAAAATACGCTTTTCATCAAATTGAATTAAATAAATAAAGATTTGAATACTGAATTATATATCGCAAAAAAATTGATTGAAAAGCAATCGCATAATTTTTCTCGACCCATTATCCGTATTTCAATTTTGAGCGTTATTCTTGGTTTGTCGGTTATGTTGTTGTCTGTATCGATAGTTACCGGTTTTAAAAAAGAAATACGAGAAAAAGTAAGCGGATTTGCAGGTCATATTATGATTGGCAATTATGATTCAAATGCTTCGTTTGAAAGCAATCCGATTTTATATTCAGATTCTTTAAAACAAAGCTTGAGTGAAATAAAAGGAGTTTCGCATGTTCAATCCATTTCTACAAAAGCCGGAATCATGCAATCAAGAGATGAAATTCTGGGAATTGTATTAAAAGGAGTTGGGTTAGATTTTGATTCTTCTTTTTTTGTTCGTCATTTAACGGATGGGAATTTTCCCAAATTGGCACCGGATAAAACTTCTGACGAAATATTGGTTTCGAAAAGAATTTCTGAACAATTGCAAATATCAATAAATGATACGGTTAGATTGTATTTTATAAATAATACTGAAGCAACTTCAAGAGGAAGACGATTGATAGTTTCGGGAATTTATGAAACAAGCCTTGAAGAATTTGATGAACATTTTGTATTGGCAGATCAGCGCCATGTGCAACGATTGAACAATTGGGATTTTAATCAGGTTAGTGGAATAGAGGTGTATTTGCAGGATTTTGACCAAATGGAAAACTTAACCGAAGAGATTTACTCAAAACTAAGTTACAACCTCATGGCTACAAATGCTAAGGAGCAACATCCGCAGATATTCGATTGGCTTGCATTGCAGGATATAAATGTTGTGGTCATTTTAGTATTAATGCTGTTAATTTCTACTGTAAGTATGATCTCAACATTGCTGGTATTAATTCTGGAGAGAACTACAACCATTGGAATTTTAAAAGCGATTGGAATGCAAAATGTAAGCATTCGTAAAATATTTCTGTATCTAGCCGGCTACATCATTATGCGTGGATTATTCTGGGGAAATTTTTTAGGCATTGGATTAGCTTTGGCTCAAAAATATTTTGGATTTATTAAACTTGATCAGGCAAACTATTATATGTCGCAAGTCCCCATAAATATTAATGTATTTCATATAATAAGCCTAAATATAATTTGTTTAAGCGTTATCCTTTTAATTTTGATTTTCCCGGCATTTATTGCTTCAAAAGTTAATCCGGTAAAAGCTATTCGGTATGAATAATGGCAAATGTTGCTGAAAATGTAAAATACATCCCAATAATCCTTTTGGAATTT
>JAZDJM010000179.1:0-14225 GCA_043804305.1 Bacteroidota bacterium | reverse complement strand
AATCGAAAAAAATGGAACTCCGGCCACAAGGGTTGCTCCAATTATGGGAATGAGCAGCTCCAGCCTCAGTCGTTTATTAAAAAACATGGAGGATAATGGTTTAATCTATAAAGAATCAAATTCAGCCGACAAACGTGTAGTTAAGGTATTTCTAACCGAAAAAGGTGTGGAACTGCGACGCGAGGTTAAGCGGGTGGTTCTTGATTTTAACTCAAAAATTATTGAAAAAGTTAGCCCCGAAGAATTGGAAATCTACTTTAAAGTTACGCAAATCATAAAAGATCATGTACAAGACGAAATCTCTGTAATTCAATTGAATAAAAAATAAATTTTCAAAAAACAATTATAAACTTAAGCAGTATGATAAGAAGAATTAATAAAGTAGCAGTGCTGGGCTCAGGTGTAATGGGTTCTGGTATTGCTTGTCATTTTGCGAATATCGGACTCGAAGTGCTACTGATTGATATTGTTCCTCGCGATCTGAACGATAAAGAAAAGGCAAGTGGTCTGACATTGAATGATAAAATAGTTAGGAACAGAATTGTAAATGATGCGTTAACAGCATCTTTAAAATCCAAACCATCACCTATTTACGACCAGAAATTTGCCTCAAAAATTACAACAGGTAATTTTGATGATGATTTGCAAAAAATAAAAGATTGTGATTGGGTAATTGAAGTGGTTGTAGAGCGCTTGGATATCAAAAAGCAAGTGTTTGATAAAGTGGAAAAATTCCGTCAGGCCGGTAGTTTAATTACAACTAATACTTCCGGTATTTCAGTCGAAAAAATGATAGAAGGCCGCAGTGACGATTTTCAAAAGCATTTTTGCGGGACGCATTTCTTCAATCCTCCGCGTTATTTGCAGTTGTTTGAAATTATTCCAACATTCAAAACAGCTCCGGAAATTATTGAATTTTTAACCAAGTATGCAGGTAAATATTTAGGAAAAACCGCTGTTCTAGCAAAAGATACGCCTGCTTTTATAGCCAATCGTGTTGGTACTTTTTCCATCATGGATTTATTCAATAATGTACAAAAATTCGGCCTGAATATTACCGAAATTGATAAACTTACCGGACCGGTTATTGGACGGGCAAAATCGGCTACCTTCAGAACTGCTGATGTTGTAGGCCTTGACACATTGATTCATGTGGCAAATAATATCAAAGAATCCACAAACGACGAAGCAAATGCTGCTTTTGAAGTTCCAGCCTATCTGAAGAAAATGCTCGAAAATGGTTGGTTAGGTTCTAAAACAAAACAGGGATTCTTTAAAAAAGAAGTTGAAAATGGGAAGAAAAAATTCCTAACCATCGATTTTGATACTTTGGAATACAAAGAAGACGAGAAACCTAATTTTTCAGTTTTTGAAAAAACAAAAGCAATTGATGATTTGCGTTTGAGAATGCCGATTTTGATGGAAGATAAAGGAAAAGCCGGCGATTTTTATCGCGCTTCATTCTATGCCTTATTCCAATTTGTATCCAACCGTATTCCCGAAATATCAAACGAAATATACAAAGTTGACGACGCTTTAAATGCCGGTTTTGGATGGAAATTAGGTCCATTCCAGACCTGGGATGCAGTTGGCGTAGAAAAAAATGTAAAAGCTATGGAAGAAGCCGGAAAAAAAGCGGCTCCATGGGTTTATGATATGTTAAAATCAGGTATTACTAGTTTCTACAAGGTAGAAGGCGGTTTAAAATACTTTTACGACATTCCATCCAAAGCCTATAAAGTAGTACCAGGTCAAGGTGAAACACTTTCTTTGGAAGTTCTTCGCGAAACAAATGTAATCTGGAAGAATAACGATACTACAATTTTCGATTTGGGCGACGGCGTTCTAAATATTGAATTCCATACCAAAATGAATACAATCGGTCAAGGTGTACTTGAAGGATTGAACAAAGCTGTTGATTTGGCTGAAGCTGAATATTCAGCCTTGGTTATTTCAAACGAAGGCGAACATTTTTCAGCCGGCGCAAATGTCGGAATGATTTATATGCTGGCTATTGAGCAAGAATGGGAAGATTTGGATATGGCCGTTCAGTGGTTCCAAAAAACTACTATGCGTTTAAGGTATTCATCAATTCCGGTTATTGCGGCTCCACATGGTATGGCGCTAGGAGGAGGTTGCGAGGTTTGTATGCATTCCGATAAAGTTGTTGCTCATGCGGAAACCTATATGGGTTTGGTTGAGTTTGGTGTTGGACTTATTCCCGGTGGCGGTGGCACAAAAGAATTTGCTCTTCGTCTCGGCGATGAATTGCAAAACGGTGATATTCGGACAAATGCTTTCTTAAATCGTTATTTAAGCATTGGTCAGGCTAAAGTTTCCACTTCAGCTTATGAGGCATTCGATTTAGGCTATTTAAGAAAAGGTATTGATGAAGTGGTTGTCAGTCGTGCTCACCATCTGGCATATGCCAAAAAAGCTGCATTGCAAATGGTTGAAAAAGGATATTCAAAACCTGCTCCTCGTAACGATATTAAAATTCTCGGAACTGAGGCATTAGGTTTGGTTTATGTTGGTGCCGACGGATTTACGACAGCCAATTATATGTCGGAACATGATAAGTTAATTGCCGAAAAACTTGGTTATGTTATGGCCGGAGGAGATATTTCTCAGGCATTAACCGAAGTTTCAGAGCAATACCTGCTTAATTTGGAGCGTAGAGCATTCCTTGAATTGTGTATGCAAAGAAAAACTTTGGAGCGTATTCAAAGTTTAATTACTAAAGGAAAAGTATTACGTAACTAGTTATATTTCAATAAGTTATTAATTTGAATTTAAAACAGAAAAATATGAATGCATATATAGTTGGCGGTTATCGTTCGGCAATTGGTAAAGCTCCACGTGGTGCTTTTCGTTTCATGCGTCCCGACGATATTGCTGCAGAAGTGATAAAACATTTAATGAATGATTTCCCTCAAATCGATAAAGGTAGAATAGATGAAGTAGTGGTCGGAAATGCTTTCCCTGAAGCTGAATCTGGTTTTAATATGGGCAGGCTACTGGCGCTTATGACAATGGGAAATGTAGATGTTCCAGGTTCTACCGTTAATCGTTATTGCGCCTCCGGATTGGAAACAATTGCTATTGCTTCGGCTAAGATTTCAGCCGGATTGGCTGATATTATTGTTGCTGGTGGTGCCGAAACCATGTCGATGATTTCGATGGGTGGTTGGCGACAAGTACCTAATCCGGATATTGCTAAAAACAATCCAAAATGGTATTTAAGCATGGGCTTGACTTCCGAAATGGTTTCCAAAGAATACGGCATAACTCGTGAAGATCAGGATAAATTTGCGGTAAATTCTGTCGAAAAAGCTGTTGCAGCAATTGAAGCAGGCCATTTTAAAGATCAAATTGTTCCGATTACTGTAAAGGAAAATTATTATGAGAATGGTAAAATGCAAACGCGTGAATATGTAGTGGATACAGATGAAGGTCCACGTAAAGGAACGAATTTTGCAGGTTTATCAAAACTGAAACCGGCATTTGCTGCTGATGGAACTTCAACCGCAGGAAATTCATCTCAAATGTCAGATGGTGCTGCTTTTGTTTTAGTTGTTTCCGAGAAAATTCTTAAAGAGTACAATTTAAAGCCAATTGCTCGCCTTGTCGATTACCAAGTAGCAGGTGTAGAACCTTATAAAATGGGGATTGGCCCCATGGTTGCAATCCCAAAAGTGCTAAAGCATGCTGGATTGGAATTAAAAGACATCGATTTATTTGAGTTAAATGAAGCATTTGCTTCTCAATCCATTGCAGTAATTCGTGAACTTGGCTTGGATGAAAATAAAGTAAATATTAATGGTGGTGCCATAGCCTTAGGTCATCCATTGGGAGCGACAGGCGCAAAACTAAGTGTTCAACTTCTGAACGACTTAAAACGTACAGGTGGAAAATATGGAATGGTAACCATGTGTATCGGAACCGGTCAAGGTGCAGCCGGAATTTTTGAAATGTTATAAATAAAACCAAAAGAAAAATTATAAGTTATGTCAGAAAATAAAATGTTAAAAGGAGGCGAATTCCTAATTCGCGAAACCCTTGCCAAAGATGTTTTTGTTCCGGAAGAATTTGACGAAGAACAAAGATTAATGCAGCAAAGCTGCCGTGATTTTACAGATACTCAGGTACTTCCTCAAATTGAGCAGTTAGAAAAGCACGATAGAGCATTATTAACCAAGTTGATGAGAGAAGCAGGTGAACTTGGATTGCTCGGAATTTCTGTCCCGGAAGAATATGATGGATTTGGGCAAAAATTCGTAACCTCAATGCTTACCACTGAAGAAATGAGCAAGGGATTTAGTTTTTCCGTTGCTTATTCAGCACACACCGGAATTGGTACTTTGCCTATTTTATATTATGGTACCGAAGAGCAAAAGAAAAAATATGTTACCAAATTAGCCACCGGCGAATTTATTGGAGCATATTGTTTAACCGAAGCCGAAGCCGGTTCAGACGCCAATAGCGGTAAAGCAAAAGCTACACTTAGTGCCGATGGAACTCATTACATTTTAAATGGTGTTAAAATTTGGATTACCAATGGTGGGGTTGCTAATTTATACATTGTTTTCGCTAAAATAGACGACGATAAAAATCTAAGTGCTTTTTTAGTAGAAGCAACGCAGGAAGGTGTAAAAGCTGGTGCTGAAGAAGAAAAAATGGGTATCAAAGGATCCTCAACATGTCAGATGTATTTTGATAATGTTAAAGTTCCTGTCGAAAATATGTGAGGTGAAAGAGATAAAGGTTTTAAAATCGCACTTAATATTCTTAATCTTGGCCGCATTAAATTGGGAGGCGGCTCTGTTGGAGCAGCTAAAGCAATTATTGACAATGCTATCCGATATGCAAATGAGCGTAAACAATTTAAAACTTTGATTTCGAATTTTGGTGCTATTAAATTTAAATTGGCTGAAATGGCAATTCGTAATTTCGCTTCAGAATCTTTGGTTTATCGTGCTGCACAAAATATAGACGATGCTAAAGACGCCCTGATTGCCGGAGGAATGGACAGCGGAAAAGCAACCATTGAAGCCATCTATCAATATGCTATCGAGTCTTCAATTGCTAAAGTATTTGGATCAGAAGTATTAGATTATGTAGCTGATGAAGGTGTTCAAATATATGGCGGTATGGGTTATTCTGCCGAAACTCCTGTAGAAAAAGCTTATCGTGATGCACGTATTAACCGTATTTTTGAAGGAACCAACGAAATTAATCGTATGCTTATTGTCGGTGAACTCATTAAAAGAGCGATGAAAGGTGATTTAGACCTTTTAACGCCTGCGAAAGCTGTAGCAAAAGAATTGATGGGTATCCCAGATTTTGGTTCAGTAACAACAGATTATTTCGAATCTAAGAAGAAGTTAATCGTTAATTTCAAAAAAGCTATCTTAATGGTTGCCGGTGCAGCGCTACAGAAATACATGGCGACCTTTAACGATGAACAAGAAATATTAATGGATATTTCTGATATGATAATGATTACTTATGCCGCTGAGTCAATGTTACTTCGAGTGGAAAAATTAGAAGGAATGAATCATGAAAATGTTCCTGCTTTTAAAGATATGCTCGAAGTATATATGTACGATGCTGCAAGTAAGATTAATAAATATGGAATTGATTCTGTGAATGCATTTGCCGAAGGTGATGAGCAACAAGCGATGTTAATGGGAATGAAGCGTTTTACAAAAACAGCTCCCGTTAATGCAAAAGAGGCCCGTCGTCGAATTGCAGAACAAATGATAGAAGCAAATAAATACTGTTTCTAGGCTAATTACCGGGAAGTTACCTGGAAATCAATATCAAATTTTTCAGGTAACTTCCTACTAAAAAACCAAAACCAATCTAAATTTTAAATGAAACAAAATACAATCAGATCATTTGCTACGAATAGCTTCCGATTAAAGCTCTTTATGTTAAGAAATTTACCCTTAGGCTTTTTTGTGGGTTTAAGAGTAATTTCAATTAGCAAAAAAGGAGCAGAAGTCAGTGTTCCGTATAAGTACCTGAACAAGAATCCTTTCAAATCAATTTATTTTGCAGTACTGAGTATGGCGGCCGAATTATCAACCGGAATATTGGCAATGGCGGCTGTATACGATTCAAGAGTAGCTGTGTCGATGCTGGTTTTTGATATGAATGCTAAATTTATAAAAAAAGCCAAAGGAAAAATTGTTTTTAAATGTGAACAAGGTGAAGAAATTGCCAAAACTGTTGAAGCATGTGTTCTTGAAAATGTTGGAAAAACAGTTACAGTTAGCTCTGTAGGTGTTGATAAGGCTGGAAATACTGTAGCTGAGTTTCATTTCACCTGGACCTTTAAACCAAAATGATTAATAGATCCGATAAATAAAAACCAACCTTAAAACTTAGCAAAAATGGAAATTAAAAGAACTTTCGACATTGTTGATCAGTTGGTAGAGAAATACCAACGCGAAGATGCATTGGCCATAAAAAGGAATGGTAAGTGGGAAAAATTCAGCAGCCTTGATTACAAGGAATTTGTTGATTACTTTAGCTATGGCTTATTAGCCGCAGGATATAAAAAAGGAGATAAAATACTGACTGTCTCCAATAATCGGCCTGAATGGAATTTTATCGATATGGGAATGAGTCAGGTCGGAGTCGTTCATGTTCCAATTTATCCGAATAATGGCCCAAAGGAATTTGAACATATTCTGGTACATTCTGATGCACGCATAATTATTGCGTCTTCCCGGGAATATTACGATTTATTAAATACTCACGCCAAGGTTGCATCAAATATAGAAAAAGTATATAGTATTGATGCACTTGAAGGTATTCCAAACTGGATGGAATTCATCGAACTTGGAAAGCAAAATGTTGATAAATACAAGGATGAGCTTCTGAAAATAAAAGAAAGTATTAATCCAAATGATTTGATGTCAATTATTTATACTTCAGGTACAACAGGTTTGTCAAAAGGAGTGATGCTTAGCCATGAGAATTTCATGTCAAATGTAAGGGCTACTCAAAATATTTTACCAATATCCAATGATGAAATGTTTTTGAGTTTTCTACCCCTATGCCACGTCTTAGAGCGCATGGTAAACTATTTAATCATGTCGAAAGGTGCTGCTGTTTATTATGCTGAAAGTATAGATACTATCGGAGAAAACCTAAGAGAAGTACATCCTCACGGTTTTACATCGGTTCCTCGTGTATTGGAAAAAGTTTTCGATAAAATTATGCTCAAAGGCAAAGAGCTCAAAGGAATTAAAAAAGCATTATTCTTTTGGGCAGTAAATTTAGGCCTAAAATATGAACTTAACCGTGCAAACGGCTGGTGGTACGAATTTCAGTTAAAAATAGCCAATAAATTGATATTCAGTAAATGGCGTGAAGCAACAGGAGGCCGTATCAAAGTAATTATATCCGGTGGTGCTGCACTTCAGGAACGTTTGGCCCGAATATTTAATGCAGCTCAAATTCCTGTTATGGAAGGTTACGGGTTAACCGAAACTTCACCTGTTATTTCAGTTAATCATCCACATTATCCAAAATTGAAGTTTGGAAGTGTTGGCCCGATACTGGATAATATTGAAGTTAAAATTGCGGATGATGGTGAAATTTTAATGAAAGGGCCAAGTTTAATGCTTGGTTATTATAAAGATGCGGAAAAAACAAAGGAGGTTATTGATGATGAAGGATTTTTCCATACAGGTGATATAGGTGAAATAGGCGATCATAATATTCTAAAAATTACAGATAGAAAGAAAGAAATTTTTAAGCTTTCAACAGGTAAATATATAGCACCTCAAGTTATAGAAAATCGTTTTAAAGAATCATCCTTTATCGAGCAAATTATGGTTGTTGGTGAAAATGAAAAATATGCTGCTGCGATAATTTGCCCTTCTTTTGAGTTTCTACACGGCTGGTGTTTTAATCACAATATAAGCTATCGCGATAATAAGGATTTAATTCAAATTCCGGAAGTAATTGCCCGTTATCAGCAGGAAGTGGATAGAATAAATGAAACCTTAGGTCAGTATCGCCGGGTTAAGAAATTTGAACTTACTTGTCAGGAATGGCTTACCGAAACGGGTGAATTATCGCCAACCTTAAAAGTAAAACGAAAGTTCATTAAAGAAAAATACAAAATAAAATTTGACCGGATGTATGGTTATACCACTGATTCGGGTTATGTGGGAACCCCCGCAAATGCTAAATAATTGGTAACACATTTTTTCATAACTCACGAAATACCCGAAAATTCCGGAATATTTCGTGAGTTTTTTTGCTAATTATCAGCTTTTATGTACTCTATTATAATATCGCCTACTATTTTCCTGATAGGCTTAATTTCATGAACATCTTCGATGGTTGGACCGGCAACATAGAATGTTTTATAACTGGCTCCGCCAAAAGTAGATTTTTCAACCGATTTCATGCCTCTGTAAGTAATCAACATTTTCGCCCATTTCTTTAAGCGTTTGTTTTTCAATAACATTCTCTGAAAACCCGAAGCTTCGGTGCCTACTTTTTGAACATAAGGTGTATTGATTACGGTTAAAGGTGTTCCCGAAAGGTTTGATGTTCGAACAATATCTTTGGCGCCATATTGAATCAGCGCTTTTTTGTAATCGATAGAAACAGGTGATTCTTCTGAAGCTATAAATATAGTTCCTATACTTACGGCTTCGGCTCCAAGATCTAAAGCTGTTTTTAGTTGCTTACCTGTGGCAACCCCGCCTGCCGAGATTATCGGAATATTGAAATTTGATTTTAAAAGCGGAATAAGCTCGCTCATCGGAATATTTCCGGCATGACCACCGGCCTCAGCATTTACAGCAATGATGGCATCGGCACCCAAATCGGCAACCTTTTTTGCAAATTTTAAATCCACAACATCGCAAAAAACCTTTATTCCCTTTGGTTTACATCTTTTTATAGTTTCTTCCGGACTGCCTAATGATGTGATTATAAAATCTACCTCCATAGCAACACAAGTTTCCAGTTGAGCTTTGTATTTAAGATTTGATTTATTCACAATTAAATTAATTCCAAATGGCTTGGAGGTTTGCGATTTTATTTCGCTGATAGCTGCACGAAAAGCTTCATCTGTTCTATAGTTTAATGCCGGAATGGCTGCTGTTATCCCGCACTTTAGTGCTTCTATTACCATTTTGTTATCTGAAACTAAAAACATGGGAGCCATAATTATTGGATAATCAATGCCCAAAAGTTTGCAAAATGGGTTTTCTTTAAAATAGGTGTCTGATTCGCTCATATTTTTCTTTGTGATGTTTATGATGTAAAGGTATTGATAAATAAGGCTTCTGAAAAGCTATTTTTTGAGAAATTTATTGAATTAATATTTGTCACTTGTCACTAGTCACTAGTCACAAGTTAAGGAAGAACATACCAAAAAATGGTTACAAAATGTGCAATACTTCCGCCTAATACAAACAAATGAAAAATGGCATGATTGTAAGGAATTTTATTTAATAAATAAAAAACAGCACCCACCGAATAGCTAACTCCGCCAATGGCTAACCAGATTAATCCTGGTGTATTTAAATTTGCTATCAGTGATTTTAGAGCAATAACCACCACCCAACCCATTACCAAATAGGCCATAGTGCTTATTTTATTGTATCTTCCCGTAAAGAAAAGTTTCAAAACTATTCCTAAAATTGCCATTCCCCAAACAACACCAAATAAACTCCAACCCCAGGGACCTCTTAATGTAACTAACATTAATGGCGTATAAGTACCTGCAATCAAAACATAAATCGATGCATGGTCGAATACATTTAATTTTAACCTTCGCGATGGCTTTTTTGACCAATGGAAAAGAGTAGAAGCCAAGTACAAAACAACCAGGCTTGTTCCGTAAATACTGTAACTAACTATATGCCAAACACTTCCGTCAATACTCGCGAAAACAACCAACAAAACCAATGCAGCCACACTCAATAAAAAGCCAATTCCATGTGAGATTACATTTAGAATCTCTTCTTTTCTTTCATATTTTTTTGCTTTAATAGCCATAACTCAATTCTATTTTTTATCCCAAAATTTTGCGTATTAATTTTAATTTTCCTTGAGTATAAGGTGGATATTTAAACCAAGGCTCAAACCAATTGGTTTTTTTTACTATCGATTTTTGATGCGAAAAAGTATCAAATCCAAATTTTCCATGATAATTTCCCATACCCGAATTTCCGACTCCACCAAATGGTAAGTTGCTGTTTGCTAAATGCATAATTACATCGTTGATGGCGCCTCCTCCAAAAGAAACTTCATTAAGCACTTTTCTTTGAATTGCCGATGAATTTGAAAATAAATAAAGTGCCAATGGTTTGGGTCTGGCTTTTATAGCGGCAATCGCTGTATCAATCTCCTTGTACGTAATTATTGGCAATAAAGGTCCAAAAATCTCGTCCTGCATAATATCATCGTTAAAGCTAATATTTTCAATTACAGTTGGAGCTATATAAAGTTCGGTTTCGTCGCATTCACCACCAATTACTACTTTGTTCTTATCGATAAGTTTGACTAAGCGTTCGTAGTGTTTCCGATTGATTATTCGTGTAAATGCTTCACTTTCTTTGGGTTTTTCTCCGTGAATTATCCGAATTTGTTCCTTTAACAGCTCAATTAATTTTCCCTTAACATTTTCATGAACAAATAAATAATCGGGTGCTACACAGGTCTGGCCGCCATTTAAAAATTTTCCCCAAACAATTCTTCGGGCTGCCATTTTTAGGTTTGCATCTTCCGTAATTATTGCAGGACTCTTTCCTCCAAGTTCCAGAACTACGGGAGTAAGATTTTCTGAAGCGGCTTTCATAATTATCTTGCCTACGTTGGTACTGCCTGTATAAAAAATAAAATCGAACGGAAGCTTTAGTAATTCTGTGGTTTCTTCAACTCCGCCCTCAATCACATGCAATAGCTCCATCTTAAAATTTTGATTGATGATTTTTGCCAAGGCATCCGAAGTATTAAATGCCAGTTCACTAGGTTTGATAATGGCTGTATTCCCTGCAGCCAGAGCTGAAACAGCTGGTAAAACCGAAAGTTGAACCGGATAGTTCCATGCGCCAATTACCAATGCATTTCCAAAAGGTTCATGCAGAATATAACTCCTTCCCGGAAAATTGCTTAATCCGGTGCTAACCCTTTTGGGTTTAGTCCAGCTTTTTAATTTACGAATAGCCAACTTAATTTCATGATAAATAATGGCCAATTCAGTTTCGTAAGTTTCGAAGTGAGATTTCCTGAAATCCAGGTATAGCGCTTCATTCAATTGATTTTCATTGGCTTTTAAAACCTGCATCAATTTTTTTAATTGAGCAATTCTAAAATTAGCGTCTTTTGTTTTATTTGACAAAAAATATTTTCTTTGCTTTTCAAATACCAGACTATTGTAATTTCCCATTGTATTTAGTTTTTAATCAGTGAATAATAATCAAAAATGCTCAGATGTATGTGTTTTTTTAATGCTTCAAGTGTATAAATTCCATCCAAAATGGTAACACCAATTAAGGTGCTAAGCAACTGACGGGCTGCAATTTCTGTATCAACAGTTGGTTTTATTTCTCCGGTTTCTTTTGCTGTTTCCAGTATTTGATATAAATAATATCCCTTGCGGTAAAAATATTTGTTTACACGCCTGCGCACATCATCATAGGTTGCCGCTGCCTGAAACAGAAATCGAAAATAAACGGTCAATTGGTCGGTTTCCAACAAACCGGCAATCTCTTCATAAGGCCCGATAAAGCTTTTTTCAAAACGATCAAGTTTTTCAAAAAGACTTATTTCAGGGGCATAGAATACCTTTTGTTTCTTGAAATAAGAGAAGAAGAACCTATCCAAAACCTCCATATATACTTTTTCTTTGCTTTCGAAATGATGATAAAATGCACCTTTTGAAAGTTCGCAACTTTTAATTATTTCGTTGATGCTAACTTCCTTAACTCCATTTTTAAGAAATAGAACAAAACTGTTTTTAATGATCAAGTCACGTGTATTCATTTTGCGAATATAAATAAAAAACCGACCGGTTGGTATGTTTTTATTATTTTTTTATAAGTGTTGATAAACAGGTTTATAAATGGTGGTCAAGTAATTAATTTTCCCTATTTTAGCAGGCCAAATTAAAAACTATGATCGAAATTATTGATAAAGTAACGAATTCTGAAGTTTTAGATAGAGCCGTAAAACGTTACCGCGAAAAAGGAATTATTCTTCCAACTTTCAAACAAATGGAAAATCCGGAGCTTATTCCTGATAAAATTGTTAAACAATTAAAATCCATTGGTTTATGGGATAATCATCCTCTGAATTTATTTCGTATCACCTGGAAGAATGAGCCGAAAGAATTTGGAGGCGGATACGGAAAAGTTAATTATTTAGAAATTCCCAAAGAAATCAGTGGTGTTAATGCCAAGATTATCATGGTTTTGGGTAAATATTTTCCCACCGGCGCACATAAAGTTGGTGCGGCTTACGGCTGTTTAACTCCAAGAATTATTACCGGTCAGTTCGATCCTACCTATCACAAAGCAGTTTGGCCTTCAACAGGTAATTATTGTCGTGGCGGTGCTTTCGATTCATTTTTAATGGATGTAACCGCTGTTGCCATTTTACCGGAAGAAATGAGTAAAGAACGTTTTACTTGGTTGAAAGATATTGGTGCTGAGGTAATTGCCACTCCAGGATGCGAATCGAATGTAAAAGAAATTTATGATAAATGCTGGGAAATTCGTCGCACTCGAAAAGATGCAGTCATATTTAATCAGTTTGATGAATTTGGAAATCCGGCTTGGCATTACAATGTTACCGGAAAAGCCATTCAGGAGGTTTTTGGATATATAAAATCGGATACATCGCGTTTGTCAGCCTATGTTTCGGCCACAGGTTCGGCCGGAACAATTGCTGCAGGAGATTTTTTACGCACATTACATCCACATATACAGGTGGTTGCATCAGAAGCTCTGCAATGTCCAACTTTGTTAAGAAATGGTTTTGGAGGTCATCGCATCGAAGGAATTGGTGATAAACACGTTCCATGGATTCATAATGTTAGAAATACTAATGTAGTAACGGCTATCGACGATGAGCATGCCATGCGTTTGTTACGTTTGTTTAACGAAAAAGACGGTCATGATTATCTTAAATCAAAAGGCGTTGACCCTGAGCTGATTAAACAGTTACCATCGCTAGGAATTAGTAGTATTGGCAATTTACTTTCGGCCATTAAAACTGCAAAGTATTTCGTATACGATCAGGATGATGTGATTTTCAGCATTGCTACAGATTCGGCCGAAATGTATGGCAGCAGACTGGAAGAGCTTGAAAATGAGAAAGGAAAATACAATCTGATGCAGGCTGCACTCGATGCTGAAAGTTGTTTAAAGGAACAAAGTATAGATAATCTGAAAGAATTGACCTATCAGGATCAAAAAGCCATTCATAACCTAAAATACTTTACCTGGATTGAGCAACAGGCAAAACCATTGGAAGAGTTGAATCAGATGTGGTACGACCGGCAAATCTGGGATAAATTATTTCACCAGACTGAACGTTGGGATGAACTAATTGAAGATTTTAATGCACGAACAGGATTGGTATAAAAGATTAGCGTCGCATTATTCCGAAGAAAAGAATACGAACTACATAATCAATTCTTTTTTCCAAATCGCGTTTTTCCCCTTTAATCAATAATGGAGTTTCCAGTCCTTGAATGGCTGTAACCAACGCAATTGCAGCAAGTTCCGGATCTTGAATTGAAAATTCCCGGCTTTTTACGCCTTCGTTTAAAATGTTTTGAAGAATCGAAATTTCACGGGCATGGTATTTATTGCGTAAATCCATAATAAAATCAAGCTGATGCAATGATTCGTTTTTCATTACTTCGTAAAAGTTGGTCAGTTCCCTAATCTTATTTAAACGCGTAAATACATACAATTTAAATTTTTCGTTGGCCGGCAAAGGTTGTTCTGTTTTTGATAATATTTCATCAAATAACAAATGCGATTCGGTATCAACTACGGCTTCATATATTTCTTCCTTGCTTTTGAAATAATAATAAATCGAACTTTTTCCTTTTCTTGCGCCAACAGCAATATCATCCATCGTAGTTTTTTTGT
Organism: Bacteroidota bacterium; assembly: GCA_043804305.1. Lineage (GTDB taxonomy): Bacteria > Bacteroidota > Bacteroidia > Bacteroidales > UBA12170 > UBA12170. The sequence goes on along the minus strand of JAZDJM010000179.1, from coordinate 84 downwards.
AACCGTATTTACTAAATACATCGCGAGCAACTTCTACGATTAACTCCTTAACTTTTAATTTGTTTGCCATAATTTTCAGTGTTT
>JAZDJM010000178.1:0-4035 GCA_043804305.1 Bacteroidota bacterium | reverse complement strand
TTCTCTGGTGAATACCGGGGAAGATTTATGTTTTTACATTTCTGAAAATTGAAAAAACCTTTCAGCAGCATTTTAATGGCATTCAGCCTGATATCCCAAAACATCAGAGGAAATATAGAGAAATAAAGCCCGCAATTGCTTGCTTTGCATATACTAAAGTCTGGAAAAAGTTTAAAAAGAATTGATCAAAATTAGTTGCATAAATTATTGAAATTTGTTAAAAATTATTATATATTTGTAATAATACACATTGGTATTATTACTATGAGATTTAATAAAACTACCGAATATGCCTTTAGGGTATTTGCTCTTATGGCAACCAACAAAACAAAATTATACCGTGCCGATGAGTTGTTTAATTTCTTAAAGATACCGCGCAGTTATTTAAGAAAACTATTAACAGAGCTTTCAAAAACCGGATTGATGGAAAGCATTCAGGGAAATAAAGGAGGTTATCGATTAAGCAGGGATACGAACGAGATTTCGTTGATGGATATAGTCCGCGCAACTGAATCGCAGGATGATAATAAGCAGTGTTTTTTTGGGCTTAGTGAATGTAAATTCGGTAAAAAATGCAAAATGCATGATAATTGGATTAGCATTATCGAAAGGATTGAGCATTTGCTTATTACTACCACCCTATCCGATTTAGAAGATATCGAAACACAAAAACATATTTTTGATAACATGCATTTATAAATTAAAAATTATTGATTATGGTTGATTCTGAATTAGTTTTAAACGGACAGGCAATTGCATATACAATTTATGCAGTTGTCATCATTATTTTTATTCTGGCTTTTGGAATAAGAATAACAAAAAAAGGCAAGGCGGGCGTGCTCAAAACCAGTCTATTTACAGTATTGGTAGTTTTTTTAACTGTATTGGGCGTTTCCTTGCATCTGGTTACCAGCAAAACTATTCCATGGGTTTCTATGGATTTGAACAGAGCTGATATCGTACCCGACAAAGTATTTAATATTTCTGTTGAAAATCACGAATTCCATCTTCCGGCCGAAAAGCTTGAGATGAAAGTTGGTGAAATTGTTGTTTTTGATGTAGTATCAAAAGACCTTACTTACGGATTTGGCATTTTTAGGCAGAACAAAACAATGGTTTGTCAAATGCAGGTGGTTCCCGGTCACAAAAATGATTTAATGTGGAAATTCGAAGAAGCGGGCATTTACACCATTCGTTCAACCGAATATTCAGGGCCAAAAGGGCACCAAATGATTGTGAAAGATGCTATACTTGTTAATGAATAAAATCTAAAAATTAATTAGGAAGTAGTCATGGGCAATACAACTAACAACATCGAGTATTATCCTTTCATGGCTAATTTCATTTAAACTTTTATGAAAAAAACAAATAATAAACAGATGAACTTTAAAAATACATTATTAAATGGTACTGAAGGTTTATTCAAACCCGACAGTTTAACCCCCATGCAAAAACTGGCCTTACGTTTTGTAGTGGTCGGAATTCTATATTACGGCCTTTCTGCCATCGAAGGAATGATTATGAGAATTTATCAGATTGAACCTATACCTTTGTTCAATAGCGAGCATTATTTCTCTCTTCTGACTGCACACCCATTAGTTGGCATATTTGGATCGAGCTATTCCATTGTATTTGGAGCTTTTTTATTTCTGGTTCCTTTTCTTATGAAAAAACCCCTGTGGAGCATAAAATTGGGCAATTGGAGCTTTGTGCTTATAGCGCTTGGAACATTCATTTTTTGGTTCTCCGATTTTCTTACCCATTTTGCTCCATTGTACACCCTATATTGGCCATTACCCGCTGATTTCAATCAGTTCGATCCGCTAAGCGGAGCCATTTTTATTTTAGGAATTGCCATTGTGATGGTAGGAACCTTATTCTTTGTATTTAATATTTTCAAAACCATAGCCTATACTCCCGAAGGAAGCGAAAAAGTATCCGGGCGGGCCATGCTTGCATCGGCTACGGGTTTTTCATGGAAAGAAAGCATTTTCAGAAAGAAAAGCAAACGAAGAGAGAATCTGGTATCGTTACCAGTAGCTGCCATTGCAAGAGGTACGGTAGATACTTTGTTAAATGCATTGATTATTACCTTCACCGGTGTTTTGATTTTAGTGTATATGGTTAGTGCAATCTTTGGCTATAACCTCGAAAATACAGCTGTAGATGCACTACTTTACAAAAACTGGTTTTGGTGGGGACTTGATCTAATTGCAGACGGACTAGTGCTCATTTTTGTTGCCGGAACCTGGTATCTGCTCGCAACTTTAATTACCGGTAAAGACTTATACATGGCAAGAATAGCAAGGTTTGCGCTCTGGGTTGAATTGGTTGTTTCCTGGACAGTGTGGTCGCATCATTTATTGTCAGATCAGGCACAACCTGGAATTCTTAAAATTGTATCCGGAGAACTGGTAACTGCTTTTGAATTGATTACACAAGGACTGGCCTTCTTTATTACTTTAATTACGCTATGGAGCGCAAGGCCATTAAAAATGACTAATCCATTAAAATTCTTACTTGGTGGTTTGTTAGGATTTGGGCTGGCCGTTCCTGCCGGAATTATTCAGGCAGATATCGGATTAAACCGCATCTTACACAATACACAATGGATTATTGGCCCGCATGTTCATGTGGCTATTTTGGTAGGATTGACCATGACTTTGTATGCAGCAATCTATTTTCTTTTGCCTTTGCTAACCAACGGCGCAAAACTTTACAGTCAGAAATTGGCTGATTTCCATTTTTGGGCACATATTGTCGGAGGAATTGGTATGGGCGCCTTTATGGGTATGGCCGGCCTAAATGGAATGTTGCGGAGAACAATCTATTACGAAGGCGAATACAATCTTTATATGATACTGGCAGGCATTTGTGGTGCCCTGCTGTTACTGGCATTTTTCGCCTTTTTGTTTAATATAATTATGACAGTAGGAATCAAAGGAGTTATCGGAATTTTTATGCCGGCTAAAACAGACACCAAAGACCTTCTGCCTCAAAATAATAAATAAAAATTGATTGCTTAACAATGCAAGTATATCGGGGGATTTAAAAAAGTTTCGGATTTAAGCCTGCCTAAAACAGTTCGTTTAAAAAGGCTAAACTCAGCAATAAATCCCCTGATTATACAGAATAGCTGCACTGCATTTAAATACAGACATAGCTTTAAAATCGAAAGATTTACTAAAAAATGTAATTCTTAAGGCTAAAACCGCACACTGAACAGTGCTAAGTTTTTAAAACGAATATTCAGTATCCCTGCCATTAGAAAAAACTCATTAGGCATTTGAGGTATTGAGAAGTTTGTAAAATCTAAAGAAAAATTTGCCACTTTTCCACAGAAATGGCTAAACCTATTTTGGGAGTATTTTTCGAAATCCTAAAACATTTTTTTATTGGTTTATCTTCTTTTTTAGGATTAAATTACTTCCCTCCTGCTTTATTGTAGATTTTTTTCAAATAAATCTTTTTGTAAATACACTTTAATATTATAGCTGTTATTATCTGTAATTCATATACTTATATATTTTCAGCTTATAATATAAAAAAAATATTTGACAAAAACTTGAAATGGATATTAATTTGTTGTTACTTTGTGAGTGAATATACACTAACTTAAATTGAATCATTTCAAATTTCGTTTAAACAATAAAAAATGCGTTTAAAAACATTACAAAATAACAACTATACAATTTCTGTTGAAGAGTTTTACAATTCAGAAATGAATAAGAGTGAGCGTTATCGCGCATTGATTTTGGTTGGATTGTTAGCTCTGGAAGCCGTATTATTGGTAATTATTTACTTCTTTTACAGCGAGGAGTATCTGCAGATGTTTAAAACGCATATAGCCATTTATGCCATTTTAATATTTACCTTCATCATCATTGTTTATGAATTCATAGTCCATTTTCTATGTGGCCGCCGAAAAAAACAACCATTCGTTAATTCGTTGTTTTTCAGCTATTTCAATAGTTTCTCTGAAGTCACATTGCTGAGCATATTGCTGATCTTCATTGTACAGTATTCAAATCAGCC
>JAZDJM010000177.1:0-9551 GCA_043804305.1 Bacteroidota bacterium | reverse complement strand
GACTGGCAGGCAAGAAACTGTATCAGAAATTTGGAGGGAAATTAAAATTTTTCGGAATCGGTGGAGCTAAACTCGATGCTCAGGTTGAGCAATTCTTACGTGATGCAAAATTTCCGTATGCTATCGGTTATGGACTTACAGAAACCTCGCCTTTATTGGCCGGGTCTAATTCAAAAGAAACTAAATTTCAATTTATTGGCAATAAAGTGATCAATTGCCAACTTAAAATCAATAATCCAAATCCGTTGACCGGTGAGGGCGAAATTTGGGCTAAAGGACCAAATGTAATGCTCGGTTATTATAAAAATGAAGAAAAAACAAATGAAGTTTTAACTTCCGGCGGTTGGTTTAAAACAGGAGATTTAGGCGTATTTGATAAAAAAGGCAGGCTTGCACACAAAGGGCGGTTAAAAAATATTATTGTTGGAGCGAATGGCGAGAATATTTATCCTGAAGAAATTGAATCACTCATCAATAATTTTAAGCATGTTCTTGAGTCGATAGTGATTGAACAAAAAGGAAAATTAGTTGCTTTTGTACATTTTAACCGCGAAGAACTGGAACAGAAATTCAAAGGGCTAAAATCAGAAATTTCTAATAAAGTGGATGATAAGCTGGATGAAATTACCCAAAAAGTTGATGAGACTGTAAATGATTTGGCGGCAGAATTGCAACACTATATCAATTCCAGAGTAAATAAGGTTTCCAGAATTCAGTTGTTAATTGTTCAGGATGAGCCCTTTCAAAAAACGGCTACTCAAAAGATTAAGCGGTATTTATACAGTTAATAAGCTTATTCAGGATATTGTCTGATTTAAAATTAGTGGTTTACTTATTATTTTTGATCATCCTGCTAAAGTGTTGAATCGGAATTCATGCAAGAATTACCGGCCAGCCAACCAGTTGAATAGGCAATCTGTAAATTATATCCTCCTGTTTCAGCATCTAAATCAATCATTTCGCCTGCAAAATACAAACCTTTTACAAGTTTAGATTCCATAGTTTTTGGCGATATTTCTGAGGTTTTTATTCCGCCTGCTGTAATAATCGCTTCTTTGAATGAACGGGATTTACTAATTGTAAATTTCAGATTCTTAAGTAAATACCTGATTTGTTTTCGTTCTTTCGCAGAAATTTGGTGGCATTCTTTTTCCTCATCAAAACCCAATAAATCGATAAAAACAGGAACCATGGTAGCAGGTAACCAGTATCGGAAAATATTCACTATTTTTTTCTTTCCGTGTTCATCCAAATCACGCAGTAGGCGCAAATCAAGTTTTTGCTCATCGAGTGCAGGTTTTAAATCTATAGTTATTTCAACCTTATTCTTATTCTGCAGCTCGGCGACAATAATCCGGCTAAGTGTAAGAATAATTGGTCCGGAAAGTCCGAAATGGGTAAAAATCATTTCGCCAAAATCCTCGCCCATTTTTTTGCCATTTACCCATACCACGGCTCTGACATTTCTTAAATTTAGTCCCTGAAGCCTTTGGGCAATATCACCTTCGGTTTCGACCGGAACAAGTGCCGGAATGGCTTTTTGAATAAAATGACCAAGAGCTTTAGCCAATTCATAGCCGTCACCTGTAGAACCTGTTGCGGGATATGATTTTCCGCCGGTGGCTAAAATTACCTTTTTGGATTTGAAAATTGAACCGTTGGATTGAACCCCAAAAATAGTATTATGCTCAACGAATAATTTTTCGACTTTGTGGCCCGTTATAAGCTCAACTTTTAGCTCATTTAGCCATTTCAAAAATGCATCCAAAACATCTTTTGATTTATTACTTGCCGGAAAATAGCGTCCGCCGCGCTCGAGTATTGATTCAACTCCATATCTCTTCAATAATTGGATAATATCGTCCGAAAAAAACTTTGAGAAAGCATTTCTTAGAAATCGGCCGTCCGGATAAACATGTTTGATAAATTCGGCAATTGAAGAATCGTTGGTGATATTGCACCTGCCTTTGCCGGTAATTAATAGCTTTCGGCCGGGAAGCCGCATCTTTTCCAATATCAAAACTCTTCCGCCTAATTCGGCTGCTCGGCCTGCGGCGATAAGACCTGCCGGGCCTGCGCCTACCACAATTACGTCATAATTATTCATTGCGACAAAAGTATTGCTAATTGATTAATTTAAAGCATTAAAAAACTTTTTTGGTTTATTATTTAGAATTAAAACAAATAACAATAGACTTTCAGGTGCAGATTGATTATTTTTGCAAAAGAAATGCGGTAAATAATAGATTCAAACGCATCTAAATTGAAATTCCTTTGATACAAATAATTTTTTTGAAATGAATACAATAAAAATAAACTTCTCACCAAAGTTTAAACCGGAATTTATTAACGAATTGAGAGATAGCGTTAATGAGTATTTTGAACTGAATAAAATATCCAAATATGGCAACGCAAACCTGATAATTAAATCCATTTTAATGTGTTTACTTTATTTTGGCCCATTGATTATTATTCTTTCCGGAATTTTAAGTTCGCCAATAGCTATTTTTATAAGTTGGGTAGTGATGGGATTTGGGATGGCAGGCGTTGGTATGGTTTTAATGCATGATGCAAATCATAAAAGTTATTCGCGAAACGCAACTCTAAATTATTGGTTAAGTAAATCGCTCTATTTTCTTGGTGGATATCCTGCCAATTGGCGTCATCAGCATAATAAAATGCATCATGGTTTTACAAATATCGATGGTCATGACGAAGATATAGATCCGGGTTCAGTTTTGCGCTTATCGCCGCATAAACCTCTTTTGAAATTACATAAATATCAGCATATTTATGCCTGGGTTTTATATGGATTAATGACTTTAACCTGGGTTACCACGAAAGATTTCGTTCAGCTTAGAAGATATAAAAAAACGAAGGTGCATTTAAGTAATTCCAAAACGTACAGGCAATTAGCTATTGATTTATTTATTTCGAAAGTGTTGTATTACTTTGTGTTTTTAGTTTTGCCGCTACTGCTTTTGCCAATTGCGTGGTATTTTATTGTGCTTTGTTTTTTGATGATGCATTTTGTTAGTGGATTTATATTGACGGTTATTTTTCAAACGGCTCATGTAGTTACGAATGCGGCCTATCCATTGCCTGATGAAAAAGGAAATATTGATAACAATTGGGCTATTCATCAATTATCGACAACCCTGGATTTTGCTCCAAAAAGTAAAATATTTTCATGGGCGATAGGAGGCTTAAATTATCAGATTGAACATCATTTGTTTCCAAATATCAGTCATGTTCATTATAAAAACATTTCGAAATTTGTAAAATCTTCAACAGAAAAGTATGGATTACCCTACTATGTAAAACAAACTTTTTTTGCTGCAGTTTATGAACATTATAAAATGCTCAAATTACTCGGACGTTCAAAATCGATTAGCGTTTAATGATTTGATTAAAAACCAGAAGTGTCTGGTTAAAATTTGAATAATTGGGCTAAAGCCCGGTGGAGACACGGTTTTGAATCGCCCCGGCATTAATGCCGGGCTAATTAATGAGCCTTTGAAAAATGGGCTTAACCCAATCTGAAAATCAACCTTTAATGTTGAATAGACAGGTAAAAATTATCTTGTTTCAGTTTTTACCGGACAATAATGATTATAAATCAGCAAAATATTTTGACTATGATCAATTGCTGATACAACAAACTGATATTCTGTTTAGTCTTCCGGTTCCAGCTCAAATATATCGTCAACTTTTTTATCAAAAATTCTAGCAATCTTTAATGCAAGTATTGTTGATAAATTGTATTTTCCAAGTTCGATGGCGTTAATGGTCTGCCGGCTAACATTTGCCATTTCAGCCAATTGAGCCTGTGTAATATTGAGCTTTGCACGTTCTACTTTTATGTTATTTTTCATGCTATAATAATTTGATTTTTAATGGTAGTATGAAACTCACATATTACTGAAAATTATCATCATTCTCTTGGGTGTTGTGAAGCAATACGTTCGTTTCATATTAACTACTTTTTTTAAGTTTATAGAGCGTCCAATTAAAATGAATGATAAAAAAGATTAATACAGTAAACATATTGATTATCATTACGGTATAAAATGCCGCGTCGTAGATAAACAACAATGCAAAAATCAGAATTCCATAATTTATATAGATTGCCCTTACAAGAGATTCCAGTCGAATTCTAGAGATATACTCGTCTTCATTCTTTTCTTTTCCAAAAACAATGAATGAAGCGCCAATAATGATTAAAATTCCGATAATTTCGTTTGCAATATTGTTGTCGGCAATTGTAATTAATTTATTGGAGCCCATATAGTTTTTATGAAACAGGCTTAGCACTTTTACATCTAAAAATGCAGGCTCAAACTCAAAAATTAACCACAAAATCCCTAAAATAAATGAAGGAATAAAGACAATCCATCCTATTTTTTTGTAGCGGTTTGGTAATAAATAATTTGTTTTCATCTGATACTATTTAGTTTATAATTTTTTTAAAAAACACGTTTCTTTATTTTCTCATAAAAAAAATTGAAAAGGCTAAAGCTGATATTAATTTTTTCTTTCATACATTCAAAATTGCACTCTAACTATTTCTTTCTGCTTTTTTTTAAGATTCGAGTTCATTTATAATTTTCTAATTCGTAGCAAAAGTAATGTATTATTTTCAAAATGTCAATAGTAAATTACAAAATGTAATGTAAAAAGTACATTTATTCTTATAAATACATTTCTTTCAGGTAGAATCAGAATAAATATTATAGCAGTTTTCCGGAAAATTTAATTGAATGAGCCTATTTCTTTTGTATCATGGAAAATTTCCAAAATATGTAAAAAATATATATCTAAGAACAGGATTTTAATAAAATAAAATCGTGTATTTTACCACTAATACCATACATTTGCATAACATGCTTGGGCAATTTTAAAAAAAAATTATTTACAATTCATTTTTATCCGGAAGAAGAAAATAAGTCGATACGATTGACAATTAATTAGTACTTATGGGAGTCTCCTATTTTTTACCCAAAAACCAATTGAGTTTGGAACTCGAATTAGAAAGAATTGAATCTGATTCAGAAGCAAAGGCTTTGCTCTTTTTAATGGCAGAAAATAATCAATATTCTGAAAGTGAATTAATTTCAGCGTTTAATAAATTGTCTAAACCACTTATTGGCGGTGTTTTTCCGGAAGTGCTTTTTAAAGGGGAACGAAAAAAAGAGGGTATAGTACTGATACAACTTGATTTTAGAATAAAAACTCAACTAATAGATTTAGAAGATTATAATACTGCAAATCCCATACCATTTGATTTCAGTTTGATTGAAGGCGATAGAAATCAGAATTCATTATTTATTTTTGCTGATGCACTGAGCAAAAATAAAAATGGGTTTATTCAGTCTGTTTTTAACTGCTTTGGAATTAACACCACTTATTTGGGTGGAGGCGCAGGCTCATTAAGTTTCTACAAAACTCCATGTATTATTACCAATAATGGAATTTATCAGGATGCGGCTGTAATTGGCTGGACTGACAAAAAAATTGCGCTGGGAGCTGCCCATGGATGGGAAGCGATTACAAATCCAATGAAAGTAACCCATGCCTCAGGGAATTTATTAAATCAGATTAATTGGAAGCCGGCATTTGAAGTTTATAAAGAAATAGTTGAGAACCATTCAGGACGAGAATTTAATGAGTCTAATTTTTTTCAAATTGCCAAATCTTATCCCTTAGGAATGAGTAAAATAGATGGCGAGCAAATTGTTAGAGATCCAATAATGAGAAAGGAAGATTCATTGCAAATTATTGATGCAATTGAGGAAGGTGAGTACATAAGTGTTCTTCATGGTGACATTGATTCGCTTTTGGCCGGAGCAGAAAAAGCAAAAGAAATTGCGCTTTCAAAACAAGATAATTCAATGAATCTGAGCCGGATTTTTTGTATTGATTGTATTTCCAGAGCATTGTTTATGCAAAGCGATTTTAATAAAGAGTTGGAAATCATAGCCGAAAACACTGAAGTCAATGGAATATTATCAATCGGCGAAATTGCCAATTCAAAAGATTCTTACTTAGAAATATATAATAAAACAATTGTTGTTGGAATATGGTAGACAACCTACATAATGAAGTATTACTCGAACTTGTTTTTAGTATTGACAATCAGACCAACGAACCAGATATTTTAAACAAAAGCATTCCGGTTTATTTGCGTAAACTCAACTGCTTTTTTGCTTGTGTTTTAAAAAAAAATAATGAAGGATACGAGGAAAAGCTCATAATTCCTGCCGCAACTGTTGAAACGGAGCATTGGTTGCTATTAAAAAACAAAATCCTTGCCTCAAAAAGCGATGCCAACCAAGCTTGCTGCGAAAGTATTTTCAATGGAAATTTTTACTACAAATTTCAATTAGATAGTTATGGAATTCTGATTTTAGGAAGAAAAAATCAATTTGCTGGAAATATTACCCATGAACTTAAGGCCGTTGTGAACCATCTTGGAAAGGCTCTTAATCATGCTTGCGAACACGAAGAGCGTATAAAAGGAGAAATTAAACAGATAAAATTGCTTGAAGAGCTGAAAGCTTCAAAAGTTGAAATGCTTAAAGCAATTGATGATTATAAGAAATCAGAAACAGCACTAAAAGCCAGCGAAACTCATTTAAAGTCGCTGATTCAAACTTTACCTGATATGATTTGGCTCAAAAACAAGCAAGGTGTATATATCTCTTGCAATAAAATTTTTGAAGATTATTTAGGAATTGATGAGTCAAATTTGATTGGTAAAACGGATTACGATATTTCAACAAAAAAAAATGCAGATAATTATACCACCGAAGATCGCAAAGTAATAGCAAGGGGCAATCAAATTAAAATTGAGAAATCGCTTGTTTTTGCAAGTAATAAGCGCAAGGCAATAATTGAAATTGTTAAGTCGCCAATGGTAGATTCGGATGGAAATATCTATGGCGTTTTGGGAATTGGCCACGAAATAACTGAACTTAAAAATCGTGAAAATGAGTTAAAAGAAAGCCAGGAAAAATACAGGATGATTACTCAATCTACGCTTGATATTATTTTTATTATCGATAAATTCGGAAAACAGCTGTTTTTTAATGATAGGGTGGAAGATATTCTGGGTTATAGTGTTGATGAATTAATTGGTAAATCTTTTATCAATTTCATTCCAAAAAGCGAATTACCCAACTATTTATCTCATCTGAAAACGGTATTTTCAAAAAAAGAAATAAGCAATTTTGTAACAAAAATATATCATAAAAAAGGCCATTTAGTTGATGTTGAAATTAATGGAAAACTTGTTAAAGCCGGCAATGACTATGTTGGGCAGGGAGCAATCAGAGACATTAGCAGAAGAATAGCCAGCGATAATGAAATTAAGCTTAAGAATGAGCAACTTGTAAAATTAAATGCGGAAAAAGATAAATTTTTCTCGATTATTGCTCATGATCTTCGTGCACCTTTTAATAGTTTTCTGGGATTAACTCAAATCATGAATGAAGAATTGCAGAGTCTGAACATGGAACAGATTCAGCAGTTTGCATCTACTTTGAATACTTCCGCCTCAAAATTATACAGCCTGCTCGAAAATCTTTTACAGTGGGCTAAGGCACAACAAGGTCTGATTCCTTTTAAACCCCAGGAAATCGTACTGTTGCAAACCATTAATGAAAGCTTGGCTATGGCAGTTGAAATTGCCAAAATCAAGAGTATTGAAATTATTTATAAATTCCCGGTCGATTTACAAATTTTTGCCGACAAGAACATAGTTCAAACGGTAATGAGAAATTTGGTATCAAATGCAATTAAGTTTACGCCTCACAAAGGTAAAATTTATATTTCAGCACGAATTCTTAAAAATAATTCTGTCGAAATTTCCGTAAAAGATACAGGTATTGGTATGAGTTCTTATTTGCTGGATAAATTATTTCAAATAGATATACAGACAAATAGAGAAGGGACCGATGGAGAGGCAAGCTCCGGACTTGGATTGTATTTGTGCAAAGAATTTATAGAATTGCATGGTGGGGAAATATGGACAGAAAGTAAAGAAGGCATTGGCTCTACATTTTATTTCACTATCCCAATGGTTTCTTTATCTGAGTAATTTTCCAATAAATTTTAAAAGAGTATCTGTTCTCTAATCATTAAAAACTAAAAACAGAATTGTAATAAGGTTATTTGTTTGCGCTGAAATAAGTGAATGATACTCTTCATTTTGTGGAGATTCGTTTGTATTTCTGGTTATTTAAGCAGATGCTAATAAATATTTATCTATCAATTTGTTAAATATTAGTCTTAACTCTTTTTTAATATTATATTGCGAGGATAAATGCATCACTAATTGTTTATAAGATTCATTTTGGTTTTAATTTGGAAACTTTCCGGATTCTGGAAAAAAAATTATAATTAAAATGCGATTGGGTAAATAATAATTAGACAAGGATAACAGATTATTCTATTTTTGTTCTATCATGGAAGAGAATATCTTCGAATTGCTTATGCTAAGAAATTTAACGGCTTCTCATATTTTATTAATCAATTATATGTAAGTTCTAAATCTCAGAAATATGGTTCATAAAATGCTTAATTATTTTGCTATACCGGCTTTAATTGTTGATAAGGAAGAAAATATCATTCAAATAAATGAGCAAGTCAGAACTTTTACAGGCTTAAGGAATGAAGATTTAATTGGCATAAAATGGACACATTTTTTTGAATTAAACTCAAGCCAAGCGGGTGAATATGAAAATATTAAACTTCGAATTGATGAAAAGAAAATAGTAAGTGTTAATTTAAGCGTTCAGAAAATTATAGAAAATCCGGATAATCATTCAATTGTCAGTTTCTGGGAATCGATACCACGCTCAAATGATAATCCAGCATCCGGCTTAAATGATCATTCTACCCTTGAAAATAATTCTGATTTCCAAACTTCAAATACCAATTTTTATACTAATATTCAACAATTTAAATCTCATCCTAAAGGTTTAGAAAATCATTTGGAATTAATCTTTGAACAATCCTTAACCGGATTCTTCTTTATGATGATGGATGAACCTATTGAATGGAATGATAAGGTAGACAAGGATATAACCCTGGATTATGTTTTTGAAAATCAAAAAATTACAAGGGTAAACAAAGCCATGCTTCAACAATATGGGGCAGATGAACAAAGTTTTTTAGGCAGTACGCCAAATGATCTTTTTGCTCATGAAATTGAATATGGAAGAGCAGTTTGGAGGGAGTTTTTTGATAAGGGGAAACTTCATATTGAAACAAAAGAAAAAAAAATAGACGGCTCTCCTCTATATATCGAAGGCGATTACATATGCCTCTATGATGAAAAAGGTAGGATTACCGGCCATTTTGGAATACAGATTGATGTTACTGAAAAGAAAAAATCCCTGCAAAAAATAGCAGAAAATGAAGAGCTTTACCACAAATTGTTTGAATCTTCGATTGATGCTGTTATGACATTAAATCCCCCGGATTGGAATTTTACTTCCGGAAATAAAGCAATTTTAGAATTGCTTCAAATAGAAAAAGAAGAAGAATTT
>JAZDJM010000176.1:0-2865 GCA_043804305.1 Bacteroidota bacterium | reverse complement strand
TCGGCTGCTGCTTTTTCGGCTGCTGCTTTTTCGGCTGCTGCTTTTTCGGCTGCTGCTTTTTCGGCTGCTGCTTTTTCGGCTGCTGCTTTTTCGGATAACAAGAACCCACTGCCGAACAATGTTTTTTTATGTTTTTTTTGTGAATCCAATTGGCTACAATGGCTACACTCAGAATATTTTACTTTAAAATCAATACCATTTTCAACAAATTTTTGCACTTTTGAAACTGTTATTACATTCTCTGGATAATCATATTTCGGCAAAGATACTTTACTGTTTATGTTTATGATATTTAAATCATTATACAATTCTGGTGCAGCTAAAATTCTAATATCTCCAAAAATATTGCTTAAAAAAGAAGTTTTTACGGTTGCCTTATTTTCATAAATAATATCACCGCCAACTACCACTGCTGTACATTTTAAATTAGAACTAAACAATGTCATGTGTGGGGCAAATAGGAAAAATCTAACTCCATTTTCAATATAGAACCTTGCAATTTTTGAAACAATCGAAAATGGTGGATTATCAATTACAATACAGTTGTTTTTATATTCAATGCTTTCAAAATCTCCATCAGGATAAAATGGTCGTATAATTTGTAAACCGTTTAACTCTATTTTACCAGAAATAAAATTTAATACAGCCTTATACACATTGTCGGGTGTGTAACAGTCATCGGTTGTTTTTTTACCTTCAAACTTATCAACAAACGCTTCGTAATCGTCAAACAGCGTTTTAGTTGTTGTTTTCTTCTTTTCTATAAAGTTGATGGTTTCGTTTCCGAATAAATCAACTGTTTTATAAATTACATTTTTAGCCATTGATTTAGAAAAATAACGACCGCCTAACACGTGCTATAAGCAATAGCGGGTGTAGTGCAATTCGTAAGGTTCGTACTCGTATCATCTGTATCATATTTTGAAAGTTTATCACTCGTAATCCGCTACTGCTCATAGCACCACCGTTATAAACAAGTTTGCTTTTAAACTCTACTATCTAAGTAATTATCTGCTAAGAATCCCTGTGAATCCCTTTTATTAATTTCGGTATCGCAAACCAGATTTATAACAGGCGGTATAGTTAATAATTTTACTAACTTTTGTTCCAACCATTCAGCATAATCGTTATAAGCAATCCATTCAACATTAAATCTCTTTTGAGTTTCTGTTGTAAATTCATTTCTTAAATCTGTGTTTTTCATACCATTAAATTTAGTGTTTCAAATCCGTAAAATTACATAACCATACCGCCATCCGTTAGCGGTAATTTAGAACGGACATTCTAATTTGAAGCTGCCCGACAAATAACAAGCATCGTCCAAATAAGAATACCCCTCGTGTTTACCAGATAATAACCACTTACATTTCTTTTCATGCGGACATTTTATGTATCTTTTTTTAATAAAACTTCCGCTAACAACGTGTTTAACCAATAAAGGCGTTCCGTTATAATCCGAAGTTCCAATCACTTTTTCACTGTCTTGCATTAGGTGGCAGTTTTTATAACCTATAATGTGACATTCCGAAATACTCTGTAACATGACTCTTGCAGGATTTTTCCGAATATGGACAATCCGGCACGGGACAATCCATGCACTTCCTGTAATCCGGCCTAATTGCAAACGGGACAGGATATTGACATTTTTCAATCTGATCCCGGAGCTCAATAGCGATCTCATTAACCCTCTGTGTATGGTTATCCAGTACGTCATCATGTACCGGAAATTCGATTAATTCATGGTGATAATCATTTGAAGATGAGGCAATAAACCAATAGAACGGTTTATTCTGGTGTTCGCCGACTTCGCGTAATATACTCTTATAATCCACTGGTTGTATCCAATGGTTGCCAATTTCGAGTAATTTATTTCTGAATGACGAATATTCACCTGAATTTTTATCGTAAATATCCCAAGCATAGTCACCCCACCGAGTTGCCATCTGTCCAGAAGATTTGAGGTCAATCACGGCATCAAATGAATTTAAAAAATAGCCCTTGCGATCAGTATCTGGATCGGGCATCTTATGTATCCTGCACTCTACGTCCAGAATGCCCTTTCTTCGATAGAATCCCTTTTCAACTTGAAGCACGCGTCCGGTTGATATGATTTCGATTCCGAATTTTTCGACTGTTTTTTTCCAATTCTGCGCTTGTGCTTCACATCGTGCATTTTCTGTCGGTGATGGTTTTCCTGTTTTCGTCAATATTTCACCGGGAGTTGATCCATCTCGTAACTTTGCACCAGTAGCAAGATATTCAAACCGCTGACCCCATAACATAGCATCTGAGGGGTCTGTTTTTATAGTTTTTAAAATCTGATTCAGATAAAAGAAATATCCACATAGAGTGCCGTCATGATATTTCTTCCACTCGCTCAGAAAGGACTTGCTAATACTTAATTGATTTTCCATAATTTTATTTTTTCGTTTCATTAAATTTATCTTGAATAACCTCTTCAAAATACTGTCTCAAATTCGTCAGATTGCTTATGGTAATATCATCCCCATAATGTGTCGCTTTGACATGGCAAACGAATGAAAGGTGCTCACCATCATTGCCATATTGAGCGGTAATATGAATCGAATATTTTATGCTTTGGCACTCAAATATCTCCATCACTTCAAAGCAATTCCCGGATTTCTTTACCGGACATATTCCTATTATTTTAGGAACATTAATCTTGATCGAATTTATTTGATGCATTGTATCAATTATTTGGTTCACGTTACATTTATGTTAATTATTATGCAATAATATTCATAAATTTTATCAAATTAGATTTAACTTGATCGGGTTAAACGCTAACCCACTACGAACTATCTGTGGAATCACAGAATCGCCCAATACTTTTCTGGCTATTCC
>JAZDJM010000175.1:0-5407 GCA_043804305.1 Bacteroidota bacterium | reverse complement strand
AAATGGTGGCTTTATCTTTCTCGGTTTGAGCAATATTAAGGTCGGTCACTGAAATTTTTCCGATCAAATACCTGTTTTTGGAAGCTTCGTAACTTTTGGCTGCAACCGTATCGCTTTTTGCGGCAATTACCAATTGATTTTGCTGCATATTGTATTCAGAAACCTGTAAATATACATTCTGATTAAAATCAACCCTTTCCTGATCGACAGAAGTTTTTACCAAATCGGCATTGCTTTCTGCCATTTTTATTCTTCCTTTACGCATGCCCCAATCCAAAATGGGGACTTCAAGCCCAACACTTAAGGTTTGCTGATCGTCGGGTTTATGATAAGAATCATTGAGTGTTAGTGCATTACCCATCAATCCGAAAACTGCATATAAATTTGCATTAAAGCCATTTTCGGTTTTTGCCCGATTTACATTCGCTTCTGATTCAAGCAATCTTTTTTCAAAATCTAAAATTGCAGAACTATTTTGCAGCGCCTGTTTTAAAGCAAGATCATAGTTTACCTGATTAAACTTTTCGGGATGCGGAATTATTAAATGAATATTTTCTTCATCCTTAATTCGTAAAAAAGATTTAAGCCGAAATGTTGTATTTTCAAATTCCAAATTGGCATTTTCGAGTGCTGATTGTGCATTTAAGTAATTGAGCTCAAGTTGTAATAAATCGTTTTCAGCAATTTTTCCGGAGACATACCTTCCTTGGGCAATTTTATACAAGGTGTCGTAATTGGACACATTTATTTGCGCTACCCTTAAGTTTACCTGCGCTGAAAGTAAGTTGAAAAAATAATTTACTGCGGTAATAGATACTTGTTCAACTGTTTCCAGATAATTCAGCTTGGCCGATCGGTATTTTAAAGGTTCAATTTGCCTATCCCATTTATAGGGATTGAAATTAAACAAAGGTTGACGGTATCCTAAATTAATTGGAGTTGACAAATAATTATTGGTAGTTACCGAATCGTAAAAATTATCAATGCGTTGTAAACCAGTTGATAGAAATATATTTCCTCCCGTTAATCCTATTACTTTATTTAATCTTAGATTTCCGGAATAAGAAATATAACTTTGATTGATATACTCTTCGGCACCACTGGATGAAGTATAGGTTTTGAAAGCTCTGTTTAGCGAAGGAATAGTACCGTCGAAACTCAAACTTGGCAATAAACTTCTTTTGAATGTTTTGAATTCCCAATAACTTGCCCGTAACTGGTGCTGGGCAATTAATGCATCAGGCGATTGCTGTTTGGCTATATCTATTACCTGTTTAAGTGTAAGATTGCGCTGTTGAGCAAATACTGAAGTTATTAATCCCAGAAATAGAATTAGAAAGTATTTTTTATGTGATAACATGATTAGCAATTTATTCGTGACGTAATGAAGCTACAGGATCTTGTAATGCTGCTTTTTTGGCCGGCATATAACCAAATAGAACGCCAATTCCTGCTGAAACTCCAAAAGAAATTAAAATAGAAAATACCGAAACAATGGTTAATATTCCGGTTAATTTAGTGATTAAAAAAGCAATAATCAATCCCAGAAATATTCCAATAATTCCACCGATTACAGAAATTAAGGTTGCTTCGGTTAAGAATTGCAGAATTACATCGTTTTGAGTTGCTCCTATCGCTCGCCGAACACCAATTTCACGTATCCTTTCCATTACAGAAGCCAACATTATGTTCATAATTCCAATGCCGCCTACTATTAATGATATACTTGCAATTGCTCCTAAAACGATATTAAAAATATTGCGTGTTTTTTGCTCTTGTTTGAGTAAAAGTTCGGGTACAATAACTCTGAAATCCTTGGCACCTGCATGTCGGCGTTCAAGCATCCGTTGCAGCACGTTTGCAGTGGCCTGCAATTGATCTGCATCCTTAACCTGAACAACAATTTTATCCAGTTGATTTCTGTTTATATTGTTGCTCTCGTTGTTATTTCTGCCGGAAACTAAACTGGCTTTACTAACCACTGACCTATCATTAAACCGCAGTAAGGCTGTTTGAATGGGTGCATAAACATTCATATTAAAGTCGTCTATTCCAAGGTTTCGGTCATCTCCTGCACCTACACCCCTGGTTTTCAACACTCCGATAACGGTTAACCACACTTCACCACATTTAATCTGTTTGCCTAAGGCTTTTTCTGTTGGAAATAAACGCGACTTGATTTTATGCCCGATTATACATACTTGCTCGCCATTGCGATAATGTTTTTCGTTAAAAAACTGCCCGGCACTCAGCTCAAGCCCGTAAACTTCAAAAAAATCGGCAGTTACGCCGGTAAAATCTCCAGCAATGCTTTTGTTGGTGTAAACGATTATTGTTTCATTGCTTACCTCAGGCGAAACCCGAACAATTGTTGGAATAATTTGCTTAATTGCGGCTGCTTCTTCTAAATTTATCCCGGGTGAAAGTTTAGCTTTGGCTAATTCACTCTCCTGCTGGTTCTCGTTTTCAGCAGTTGAATTTTCATCAGGTTTTATTAAGCGCGGAGTTATAACGATATTGTTTACGCCAACCAGTTTCATTTGGTCGAGTACCTCTTTTTTTGCTCCATTACCAATGGCCAACATTGAAATAACGGCCGCAACACCAAAGATAATTCCTAAGGCAGTTAGCAATGAGCGAACTTTATTCACCAATATTGCTTTGATTGCTATATTTAGGATAAGTGCATACTTATCCAGTTTTAATTTAAACTTCTTCATAATTGGGACTTAGTTTTTTATCTTCCAATCACTTGCCCCTTCAGGAGGTAGCAAATACAATTCATCACCAGCCTCAATTCCTTTTTAAATAATTATGCTGTTTTCGTTACTTTTGCCAGTTTCTACTATCCTTTTAGAGCCCTTAGCATACACATACTGAATACTATCCTGAACGTAAATACATTCCAAAGGAACATAGGTCACGTCGCTCAATACTTCAGTTATAATCACATTTTTAGTGGTCATTGCCGGTCGAAGACTTTCGTCAGATCCTTCAACTATGATAGTAACCTCAAATACATTGGCACTTGAATTACGAAGTTCTTCACCAATATTTGCAACAGCCGTTACCCTTCCTTTTAATTGTTTTCCCGGAAAAGCATCCACTCCTATTTCAACATTTTGTCCGACTTTTATTTTACTGATATCAA
Organism: Bacteroidota bacterium; assembly: GCA_043804305.1. Classification (GTDB taxonomy): domain Bacteria; phylum Bacteroidota; class Bacteroidia; order Bacteroidales; family UBA12170; genus UBA12170. The sequence continues at coordinate 2,256 of JAZDJM010000175.1, read as the reverse complement.
TTTCGTTTACATAGGTTTTTACCAGCATTCGAGTTAAATCAGGTAATTGGGCAATAACGGGACTCCAGGGACTAATCATTGAGCCGGTCTCCACTTTTTCACCTCTTCTGGTTTTGGAGTAAATTACCATTCCGGGTTGTGGGGCTTTAATGGTAAATTCCCTCAAAACCTCCATGGTTTGGCGCTTTATGTTTGTTAGTTTTTTCAAGTCAATCATAATTTGTTGAATCGTAGTTTCTTCCTTTTCTTTTCGAAGAAGGTAACCTTCAACGGCCTGCTCATAATTTCTTTTGGCCTTTTCAAGACTGATTTCTGCTTGACGTTGAATTGCAGGAGCTTCAAATCTTGAATTATCAAGTTCAAGTGCCAGTTCTTCTGTTGCGTAACGCAAATTTATAATGTTATCGCGCGCAGAGCGCAAGGTTAATGCCGAATCGAGTTTGGAGTTTGTAATTTGTGTATTTAGCTTTTCGATATTAGCATCAATATCATCTAACCTGTTCATTACTACTGTCTTATCAAGGCTTGCTATGAAATCTCCTACATCTACTACCGTGCCCTCAGGAACGATATTTTCCAGTTTAATTTCATCATAAATTTCTACATTCCTCAAATTTACCGGCCCAACAATTTGAGTAGAAAACTGAGAATCCAATTCACCAGTAGTGGTTACGCTGATCTTAAATTCTCCCTTTTCTGCTTTAATTAATATGCTGTTATTCGACTTATCTGACGGCAAAATCCACCATATCAGTAATATAACCATAACAACAGCTGTCGCGATTTTAATATTCTTCTTTATCATCTTAGTTTGGTTTGTGAATTCTATAAAGCGCTAAAGATACAAAACCTTTATAAAAATAGTTTGGATAATGTAATGATAGTTGTACTTTATCGTCTTATTTAAAATTCGATGTGAAAAGATTAAAAACAAAATCACTTGGTAAATGCTTCAATCAGAATTTAAAGAGCAATTTTTCTACTTAAAAGATAAAATGTTTCGTTTTGCAAAATATTATCTCAAAAACGAAGCGGAAGCAGAAGATATTGTGCAGGACACGTTCTTAAAATTATGGAATAAAAAGAATTCACTTTCTGAGGTTCGAAATAAAGAAACTTATGCATTGAGCATGATTAAGAATGCCTCGATTGACCGGATAAGAAAATTGAAAACATTTAGCCTCGAAGAAGTAAAAAAAGAGCCGGAAAATATTTTAACCCCATTGGATAGTTTGTCACAAAAAGAAACCCATGGACACCTTATGAAGTTGATAAGCCGACTTAATGAACAACAACAAACATTGATAATTCTTCGCGATGTTGAAGGCTATGAATATCATGAAATTGAAGAAATTACAGGCTTGAGTATTAATACAATAAGAGTAAATATTTCGAGAGCCAGAAATACAATAAAAGAAAAAATATTAAAACTGAATACCGATGAATTGGCAACAATTAGAACAAGTTCTTGACCTTTATTGGGAAGGAAAAACGTCATTAGCAGAGGAAAAACAAATTAAAGAAGCTTTTTTACGTTCTGATATTCCGGAACATCTTAAACGCTTCACAAATTATTTTGCAGGCCTGAAGCAAATGCAAGAACTAAAACTGCCTGATTCTGCTTTTGAAGAAAAACTGGGCAAACAGCTAAGCGATACCAAAAGGTTTAAACTAAAAAATAATACGCTATTTTCTTATGCAGCAGTTTTTCTGGTATTAATAAGCCTGAGCTTTTTTCTGATTAATAATTTCAATACTGAAAAAGAAAATTTTGAAATATTGAGTCCTGAAGAATTGGTTTTTGTTCAAAAGCATTTAAGTTTTATGTCGCAAAGTTTAGCGCAAAGCATTTCTTTTTCAGCACAAAACATCGAAAAAATAGGACTTATAAATTTGGGAGCACAAACTATTCAGTCGTATGAAAACACTTACCTAAAACAAATGCAAAATTTGAATAAAATAGAATACTTAAATCAGTCGGTCAACGAATTAGAATCAAAACAAAATAAAGATAGTTTAAAATAATTAAAACAATAAAATCATGAAAAAATTTACAGTATTACTTTTAACTGCATTTATGGCCGTTAGTTTAAACCTAAATGCACAATCTGCTCTCGATAAAATTTTTGATAAATACAACGGGCAGGCAGGTTTTACATCAGTTACCATGAATAAATCCATGTTTGATATGTTATCGCGCATGGATACATCAAACGAAGGAAAAGAATTTAGCAAAGCTGTTTCGAGATTGGAAAG
>JAZDJM010000174.1:0-2547 GCA_043804305.1 Bacteroidota bacterium | reverse complement strand
TAACTTAAAATAAATGAAATGAAAAACGGCCAGATATAGTTTATATTTTTATCTTAGCCGTTGTGTAATCAGAAAAAACCCGATTCTCGCAATTGCTTTGCGATAGACAAAACTTCGTCCATTGGATTTTCAACTGCGGGAAAAGTATTTTTGACCGACTGTCCGATTTCCTGCAAGTTTTTTTCTCCCGTCATCTGTTTGACGATAAATACTCCAATCTCGTTAAAGGTTAAAACGCCTTTACCTTGGAAAAAACCGAGAAAACCATCAAGATCTTGCCTGATTTTGAATCGGCAGTTTATTTTAGGCGCAAATTTGTCGTTCATGGGTACCTCCTTGATTTTGCTGGATAAATTCATCAGGGGCATACATCCCGCCACCATAGCGAGATGCTGAACATCCGCCGCCGCAGAAATTATCACATTTCCGGCATTTTACAGGTAGCCATTTTAGAGATCGAAAATGAGCTAATTGTTCAGTCCATATTTCAGTTAGTGAAATCTCTAAAATATTGCCATAACTTCCTTTGGCAATAGAACATGAGCGGACATTGCCTTGGTGATCAATGTGGCCAAAACCGGTTCCCTGCCAGCAGCCAATTACATAATCATGGTATTCAACGGGGAGTAGGCATAAAGGGAGGGCATCTCCAAAGCTAGCTAGAATGCCCAGCTCGTTTCGAATTATTTCCAACTGAGGGAAGACAGACAAGTAATCATGCAGAGATAATCTGTTTTGTCCCCAATCTGATTTAGCTCGACCATAAGGAGTTAAGCGTCCTACATTTATCTCGTCTATTTCTATCCTGCTTGCTTTCAGCCATCGGCAAGTGTCAAAAACTGATTGAAAGTTGTTTTTGGTTAATGTATAGAGAACGGAAATACCGACACCGTTTTCTATACAAGCCCGTATGCCGTTAATGGTTGCCTTAAACGATCCAGCGACTCCGGTTATGCTTTCGTGAATTTCTTTTATGCCGTGCAGTGAAATGGCGCCACCTATAATACGGTTAGCTATTAACTTTTTAGTTACCTCTACGTTTATGCGCGTACCATTGGATACAAATGATAAAAAGAAATCCAGCGCATTGGCATATTCTAATACTTCTTGCCAATATGGATACACAAAAAATTCTCCTCCAAACATTCGAACTTCAAAAACTTCAGCTTCGGCAAGCTTGTCCAGAATGGATGTAGCATGTTTTAATGGGGGATGATCCTGTTTTTTACATTCCATTTCAGCATTGAAACAGAATTCACAAGCTAAGTCGCAAACAGGACTGACTTCAAAGTTTACCGAAATAGGCGATTTAAGACTTACCAACTCATTCATTTTTCCCTCCTGCAAAATAAAAAGTTAGAGGGATGAAATTTTCATTCATCCCTCCAGTTTGGTTCGTGCGCTCACTTACAACAACGGCAAGTGCACTCTCCGGCGCATTTCAGCGTGGTCATACGCATAGGCGTAAGCCGCGGGCAAATGCCCTTCAGGACGCTGAATTTTGCTATTATGGCCTTGTTCGATTTGTCCACCGTGCTTCTCATCTTTCTCACCTCCCTTCAGGCAAAATTTGTTTGTTAAATTGTCAAAAATCTATCAAAAATACCCTTATTTACTGTATTTTAACCGTGTTTGTAGTATATGCCAACTTCCCAAATTTGTCAAGTTGGAATTATTTTGCTATAATTTACCACAAAATATGCCAAATTGGATGGAAGAAACAAAAAAGAATATTCTAACGCTTAAAAAAAGTGGGTTTTTTAATTCCTGGTCAAAAAAAGAAACCGAATTAATCACATTTTTTATTCACCCAGACCTCGTTTTGCCGGATAATTGGATTGAAAAGCGACTAGATATTTATAAAGAAAACGCTGAAAAATTAAATGTTATTTCTCCAAAAATTACTTTTTATATCTATCCTTCAATTGATGCCGTAAAAGATTTGGGTGTAATTCCAGCAATAACTTTTGTTAAAGCAAAAGAAATTCACGGGCACATTAAGCAATCGCCCGGCCACGAATTAACGCATATTCTTTTGGGCGAAATTAGCCCGTCGGAAGATTTACCGGCAAATGGTTTATGGGCCGAGGGCATATGCGTTTATTTAGATGGCACTAATACCGATAGAAAAAAACACACCATATCTCTAAACTATGACGACGAAATTATTAAAACACCTTGGGATAAATGGAGGGAAAATTTACCAAGCGATTTTTATCCTTTAGCCGGTAGCATTATACAATATTGTGTTGAAAAATATGATTGGGATGTTGTTAAAAAATTTTTAAAAGAACTGCGAAACAGCGGTGAAAATGATGAAAAAATTTCGAGCGAAATTTTTTCATTGCCCTATCGAGAATTGCAAGAAAACTGGCAAGAGTGGTTAAAAAAAATAAAACAGGCCGATTTCGAAATGCTATCATGCTGAATTGACATGGGGAGTTCTTTAAAAAATCCGAGCTCCTTAAGTTTGCTATAGACATCAGAACCAACGCTGGGATAAGTTGATATTCTAGTTATTTTTCCCTTATATGGCGAGTATACTAT
>JAZDJM010000173.1:0-2281 GCA_043804305.1 Bacteroidota bacterium | reverse complement strand
CTACAAAATTTAAATGTATAGCAGATTATTTGCCAAAAAATTCAATCTTGGTTTTTAATGATACAAAGGTTGTACAAGCGAGGTTAAATTTCAGGAAGGAAAGCGGGGCAAATATTGAAATTTTTTGTCTGGAACCCATTGAACCAACAAGAGAAATTCAGGAGGCCTTTCATCAAAAAGAATCCTGTGTGTGGAAATGTCTGGTCGGCAATCGAAAAAAATGGAAAGACGAACGTTTAAAACTCGAATTTGAGGTGAATCAAAACAAGGCCGTTTTATTTGCCAAACGACTCGAAAACAGTAATGAAACTTCTCTAATTCAGTTTGAGTGGCTGCCTAATAATTTAAGTTTTTCCGAAGTTCTTGACCAACTTGGAAAAGTGCCGCTACCTCCTTATATGCAGCGCGATGCAACCGAGGAAGATAAATTAAGATACCAAACTATTTATGCTAAAAACGACGGATCTGTTGCTGCTCCCACGGCCGGATTGCATTTTACCGATGCCGTTTTTCAATCAATAGAAGAAAAGCAAATACTGAGAGATTTTGTAACTCTGCATGTTGGTGCAGGAACCTTTAAACCTGTTTCGAGTTCAAAAGTTGGCGAACACTTAATGCATACCGAACAAATGGTTATTTCAAGAAAATTTCTCGAAAAACTCATTTCAAAGAATGGATTACATATAATTGCTGTTGGAACCACAAGCATTAGAACACTCGAAAGCCTTTTTTGGCTGGGGACAAAAATGCATTATTTTCCTAATCACAATAGTTACAGTATAAACCAGTGGGAAGCTTATGAATTATCAGAAAAAAAACTATTAACAAAAGAAGCAGCACTTAAAGAAATTCTAAAGTATCTTGATAAAAAAAATGAGGATATTTTCCATTCTGAAACGCAAATATTAATTGGGCCGGGTTATGAATTTCAAATGATCGACGGAATGATTACAAATTTTCATCAGCCAAAAAGCACTTTATTACTTCTTATTTCGGCCTTTTTAGGTAATGAATGGAAGCGTATCTATCAGTATGCACTCGAAAATGACTATCGGTTCTTAAGTTATGGCGATAGCTGTTTGTTTTTAAAGGCCTAGTTTTTTGTGCTGTTAATTAAAAAACAATTAATCAATTTTCATTCGCATTTTTGTCAGGAATATATACCTTTGTAAAAAAAAAATCACCAAATAAAAAGAAATATAAAAAATGTTTAACAAATTAATAGCCGGCATTTTACCCTATATGCCAAAAAAATTGGTTTGGCAGTTTTCTAAAGAATACATTGCCGGAGAAACTCTGGAACAGGCCTTAGCCGTTGCAAAATCCCTTAACGAAGAAGGCATTCTAACAACAATTGATGTTTTGGGCGAATTTATCGAGAATCTAAACGAAGCAGAAGCCAATAAAAAAGAATATCTACAGGTTATTGAATCTGCTGAGAAAGAAAAAATCAACGGTAATTATTCATTAAAACCTACATCATTTGGTTTACTTATAGATAAAGAGGTGGCTTACCAGCACATTAGGGAAATAGTTGCCAAGGCAGCATCTTACAATAATTTTGTTAGAGTAGATATGGAAGATTCGCCATGTACAGACCTGGAAATTGAATTATTCAGAAAATTGAAGGCAGAATTTCCAAAGAATGTGGGTTTGGTGCTTCAGGCATATATGCGCAGAACTTTAAACGACATTAAAAATTTAAGCGATTTGCATTCAGATGAAATTCCGTTAAACTTCCGTTTATGCAAAGGGATTTATGTTGAACCTGCCAACATTGCCTTCAAAAAATACGAGGAGGTAAATCATCATTTTTTAGCAGATTTGGAATATATGTTCGAGCACAAAATGTATCCTGCAATTGCTACGCACGATAAGCCGTTGGTTGATGGAGCATATGCGCTTATCGAAAAATACAAACCTGCCAAAGACAAATACGAATTTCAAATGTTGTATGGCGTAACACCTGCGCTACGGAAATCGATTGTGGATAATGGCCACAGAATGAGGGTGTATGTTCCTTTCGGTAAAGAATGGTTTGGGTATTCCACCCGCAGATTGAAAGAAAACCCAAAAATGGCCAGCTTGATCATTAAAGCCTTATTTTACAAAGGATAAATCATTTAATATAAAGAATACTTATTAAACTGCCTTTTCGAACAGAAGAAGGCAGTTTTTGTTTTTATCTCCTGAAAAATTAAAATCTAAAATGATAAATCGGCAAATATTCTCTTAGCATTATACTTTGTAATTTATTCGATACTTCTTCATTTAATATATC
>JAZDJM010000172.1:0-3047 GCA_043804305.1 Bacteroidota bacterium | reverse complement strand
AAACCTTTAATGAGGATTTTTACAAACTACCACAGTTCTTTCTCTGATGGAAAAACAAATTCAGCCTTTGAAGTTGATCGGGTATATCTTGGCTATGAGTATGACTTCAGTAAAAATTTCTCTGCCAAAGCAAATATCGATATCGGAGATCCCGGTGCTGGAAAACTTCAAATGACGGCCTATCTTAAAAATGCATTTCTAAAATATCAGACAAAAAAATTTACTGCAAGCTTTGGATTAATCTCAACCAATCAGTTTTCTGTTCAGGAAAATTTTTGGGGTTATCGTTATATTGAGAAATCTTTCCAGGATGCCTATAAATTTAATTCGAGTGCAGATTTAGGTGTAAGTGCTACGTATAAATTTAACGCAGTTCTAAGTGCAGATATGATTATCGCCAATGGCGAAGGTTATAAAAACCTGCAAAACGACAGTGTATTCAGGACAGGCTTTGGCTTAACAATTAAGCCCTTAAAAAACTTAACTACCCGAATTTATTACGATTATAGCACCAAAGAAAATACACAATCTTCCATTGCCGCATTTGCAGGTTACGCTACATCAAACTTTTCACTAGGTGTTGAGTACAATAAGATGTTAAATTCTGATTTTGAAGAAAATCATGATTTAAATGGGACTTCAGTCTATATAACTTTAAAAGCCTCAAAAAAATTGAACCTTTTTGCACGTTTTGATCAGTTAATGTCGAACACCATTTCCGGAGATTTAAACGACTGGAATATTGCTAAAGACGGGCAACTTTATATTGCTGGTTTAGAATACATTGCCGTTAAAGGCGTTAAACTTGCGCCAAACTTTAAAGGTTGGAACCCGGCAGACCCGAACAGTAAGTTTGTTTCAACCTTCTACTTAAATTGTGAAATCAAATTTTAACCTATATTTAAAAAATTAAAAAAATGAAAACATTCTTTTCAATAATCATCGCAGTAATTTTGTTCAGTTCTTGTCAAAATTCACCAAAAACAGCCGGCAATGATGGTGATTCTGCCAAAAAAGTTAGCTTAACGGCAGCCGGTGCAACTTTTCCACTTCCTTATTACAATCTTGTTTTTAAAAATTATACCGAAAAAACCGAAGTTTTGGTAACCTATGGCGGAATTGGCTCAGGTGGAGGAATTCGCAGTTTAAAAGACAAAGTTGTTGATTTTGGAGCAACTGATGCTTTCTTAACGGATGAGCAAATAGCAGAAATGCCGGCCGACATTGTGCATATACCAACCTGTTTAGGTGCTGTAGTAATTGCATATAATCTTCCGGGTGTAACTGAGCTTAAACTCTCAAGTGAGTTGATGGAGAAAATCTTTATGGGTGAAATTACCAAATGGAATGACCCGGCAATCAGCAAAAACAATCCGGGAATGAACCTGCCTGATAAAAATATTACATTTATTCACCGCTCTGATGGAAGTGGAACTACCTATATTTTTAGCGATTATATGAGCAAAATCAGTTCAAAATGGGCTGAGGTTGTTGGAACAGGAAAATCGTTAAAATGGCCAATCGGAATGGGCGCCAAAGGTAATCCCGGTGTTGCAGGAACCATTAGTCAGACCGAAGGTTCAATCGGATACATTGGTTCCGAATTTGCCTTCGCACAGAAAATACAAACTGCAAAAATTCAAAACAGCAGTGGTGCTTATATTGAACCAAGCATTGAAAGTATTAGTTTGGCAGCACAAGGTGTAATTCCGGATGATACACGCATAGAATTAACCAATTCATCCGATCCTGCTTCATATCCTATCAGCGGATTTACTTGGATTATCCTTTATAAAGAACAGGCTTACGATAGTCGTTCAGAATCTCAGGCCTTAGGAACTGTAACTTTTCTGGATTGGTTAATCAGTGATGAAGCGCAAGGAGATGCTTCAAAAGTAAACTACGCTCCTCTTCCTTCCACAGCTGTAGAGAAAGCAAAAGTAATCCTCAAAAGCATCACCTACAAGGGTGAAGTGCTTTTAAAATAAAACAAGCCTGCAGATAAAATGAATAGTGACAAAATCACAAAAATAGTTTTATTCTCGGTTTCAATATTGATATTAATTTTGGCTGGAGGAATGGTGTTCTCACTGATTGGGGGCGCCATTCCGGCTTTTAAAACATTTGGATTACAGTTTATTATTTCAGGAGAATGGGATCCCACTTCCGGCAGGGAAAAATACAGTGCCCTTCCATTTATTGTAGGCACTTTATTAACCTCGGTTGCTGCCTTAATTATAAGCCTTCCACTTTCATTTTCTACTTCCCTCTTTCTTGGCGAATATTACAAAGGCACACGAATCGCTCGTATTATAGGATTACTGGTCGACCTTTTGGCCGGAATACCATCAATAGTTTATGGATTATGGGGGTTTTATGTTTTGCGCCCTTTGCTTATTGATTTGGGATTTGGAGGACAAGGTTTTGGAATTTTTACAGCCAGTTTAATTCTGGCTATTATGATAATTCCATACGCAACTTCTATCAGCAATGAAATTATCCGAATGGTTCCGGCAGATTTAAAAGAAGCAGCCTACTCATTGGGTGCTACAAGATTAGAAGTAATACGCACCGTGGTTGTACCTAATGCCCGCTCAGGAATTGTTGCCGGGTATATTCTTGCCTTTGGCCGTGCACTTGGTGAAACAATGGCCGTAACCATGTTAATTGGAAATACTAACATCGTACCAACAGGTTTTTTTCAGACCGGAAATACGATGGCCAGTGTTATTGCAAATCAATTCGGCGAAGCCGACGGGCTTAAATTAAGTTCACTTATTGCAATCGCTCTGCTGTTGTTTCTTATAACAGGTATAGTAAATGCATTTGGAAAATTTATCATTAAGAAATTCAGCTAATGACAAAATCCAGACTCACACTCCTTCAGCAAGACCATTCACATAAACGATTAATTAAGGATAAATTAGTTTTGGCCTTAGTAATTGCGCTTTCGTTAGTTACAATTTCACCCATTGTTCTGATAATTTCGAAACTTCTTATTAAAGGCTACAGGCAAATCAGCCTTGATTTTATCATAAAAAATACAC
>JAZDJM010000171.1:0-5752 GCA_043804305.1 Bacteroidota bacterium | reverse complement strand
GTTGATGTAATCGAAAAAGGATATCTGTTAAATGGCAAAGTAATTCGCTTTGCAAAGGTAGTTGTTGGAAAATAGCCGAAACAAGCAAAATAAAAATGAGCAAAAGAGACTATTACGATATATTGGGAGTTGACCGAAAAGCAACAGATGCCGAAATTAAAAAAGCCTATCGCAAGGTTGCCATAAAATATCATCCGGATAAAAATCCGGGTGATAATACAGCCGAAGATAAATTTAAAGAAGCAGCTGAGGCCTATGATGTTTTGAGCAACGAACAAAAAAGACATAGATATGATCAATATGGTCATGCCGGAGTTGGAGGTGCAGCAAGTGGCGGCGGTTTCGGCGGTGGCGGAATGAGCATGGATGATATTTTTAGTCACTTTGGCGATATTTTTGGTGGTGGATTTGGCGGCGGTTTCGGCGGAGGTGGAAGTCGCAGAAGAGTAAATCGGGGAACTAATTTGCGGATAAAAGTTAAATTAAACCTCGAAGAAATTGTAAAAGGAGCTGACAAAAAAGTTAAAGTAACTAAATACGTTGGTTGTCAGACTTGTGATGGTACAGGTGCCGAAAGTGGTGGTACTCATACTTGCAGTACATGTCACGGAAGTGGTCAGGTCACTCGTGTGGTTAACAGCTTTTTAGGCCAAATGCAAACTTCTACTACTTGTCCGCAATGTGGTGGAGAAGGCCAACTAATAAAACATAAATGTAAATCATGCCATGGCAATGGAATTGTAAAAGGTGAAGAAGTTATTTCACTTTCTATCCCTGCAGGAGTAGCTGAAGGAATGCAACTATCAGTTTCAGGAAAAGGAAATGCTGCCGCACGCGGTGGAATTCCGGGTGATTTAATTGTTCAAATTGAAGAAATAGCGCATCCTGAGCTCGATCGCGATGGTTCAAATTTATTACATGATCATTTTATAAGTTTTCCTGATGCTGCAATGGGTTGTTCTATAGATGTTCCAACTATCGAAGGAAAAGCAAAAATAAAAATTGAACCGGGAACCCAGCCAGGTAAAGTTTTGCGTTTGAAAGGCAAAGGACTTCCTGATATTAACTCCTATGGCCGCGGAGATTTGTTGGTTACCATAAATGTATGGACTCCAAAAACGCTAAGCGCCTCTGAAATGGAAATATTAGGCAAATTAAATAATTCACCTAATTTTCAACCTGATCCAAACACTACCGAGAAAGGATTTTTTAATAGAATGAGAGACTATTTTAGGTAAGAATTTTGCGGTTTTGAATTGATATCATATATATCTCAATAAATAAATCCTGAATGATGGTAAACACATTCAGGATTTATTTTTTCTAGGTATTTCAAGAAAATGATTAAAAACTTTTCTTATGTATCGCAAGAATCGCCCATACAATTGGGTTTTTCCACTGGTTTTTTCATCAATTTTAACCAAATTGCCAGATCGTACAATTTACATCCTAGGCAAATTCCAAATGCTGTTTCAACATAAAGCAAGAAAATGCAAAGAATACATAGTAAGCAAACCGGATCAAAATAAGATGCATCGTTTATAAGATAAAGTGATAAGCTAAAAATAACTATCGATAAAATCAAACCTAAACTCCAGGCAAATTTCTTCTGAATAGCACCTATGTATAATTTTGATTGTTTGCTAACGATAAGTCTTCCTAGCAAAAGTGTTGGTGCAAACTTAGGATTAATAAAAATTCCGATGATAAAGTTTATCATTAAAAAACCGGAAATATACGGAACGACAATATATTTCTGTAAAATAAAAGCGTTAATGGAGGCTATAACACCAAGAAAAAGCATAATGCCGGCACTGGCTCGTAATGCTCGTTCATCTAAAACTTTATAATTTTTACCTTCAATATTATATCCAAAACTGATGATTGACATTTTTAATTAATTTTAATTGATTTGATTGCAAATATAGGAATAAATAATCCCTCTAAATTATTTAACCAATGTTATGAAAATTATAACATTTATTTTCTTATTTGGATTATATTTTCAATTACACGCAACTATTTTGGACTACGTAACATCTAAAGTAGTATAATATGCTAATTCTAAAATTATGATGAAAAATAATCTATTATTTCTTGCATTTTTAATCCTGGTTGGTTTCAATTCAATTCAAGCACAAAATGAAATTTCTCCAGAGGTAAAAGTAAATACGAACACAGATAATGAAGAGATTACAATAATTCCACAAGGAATTTTTATCACTACAACTGTTGGGGTTTTAAGCGGCTCTTCCCAAAACCGGCAATCAGCTCCTTTTTCTTTTCAATCAGTAATGCTATACCAATTTGATGAGCATTATGCCGCCGGAGCAGGAATTGGAATCGATTTTCTTGAAGAATCCTATCTTCCGCTAGTAACTGATTTCAGATACTACTTTCGCGGAACCCGCTTTTCCCCATTTGTTTTTGCACAAGCCGGCTACAATATTCCAACAGATAAAGATGCCAGCATGAATATCATCAACAGCCATTATTATATGTGGCCGGGTATCTATCCACAGCCGGAAGATGTTAAACCTCAGGGTGGGTTTTTAATCAATCCAGGATTTGGAATCCGGCATATGTTTCATAGTCAATTCGGAATAGAAATGTCATTTTCATACCGCTATCAGCAATTGAACTATAAATACAATGCAAATACAGGCGTGGAAGTTGATTATTCACGTTTAAACATTCGGATTGGAATACTATTTCAATAAAAATTAAAAAATTTACTGATGAACACAATAAAAAATATAATCATTATCGCACTAATTGCACTTACTGCTTATTCATGCGACGATAAAGTAACTGAAATCTTTGTAGCAAACAGTCCGGTTTACATGAGTTACGAAGATTTAGCAAAATCGGTTAAACAAACTTCAGCCCGAAAATTGGAGAAGCCAGGTAAAATCTATTTTAAAGATAATTACTTGTTTATTGTTGAAGAAAGGACCGGTATTCACGTTATTAACAATACAGATCCAGCAAATCCTCAAAAAATGAGTTTTGTTGAAATTCCAGGAGTTGTGGATATGGCCATTAAAGGTGATGTGCTTTATGTAGATTCTTATGTAGATATGGTTGCGCTGAGTTTAGGCAACTTGAACAATATCAATGAAATAAAACGAATAAAAAACACATTCCCGTATACATTGCCTCCTTTTGATGAAAAATATCCATTGGCAAAAATTGAACAGGAAAAAGGAGTAATAATAGGTTGGGAAATAAAAACTATCCGTCAGGAAGTTGAAAACAGGTATTTTCCTGTTTATTGGGAAGACGGTAAGTTATTCGACGGAAGCAGCTCTTTTGCAGTTAATGCCGGAGGTATAAGCAGCAGTGGTTTTGGAGTTGGCGGCTCAATGGCGCGATTTGGAATTAGAGAGAATACGCTTTATACCGTTGATGACAGCCGTTTGCATATTTTTGACATTACAAATGCCACAAATCCAATTTCTTATGGCGATTATTATGCAGGTAGGGCCATAGAAACCATGTTCATTTCGAACGATAAAATGTTTCTTGGAGGTCGCGATGGTGTTCGGATTTTCGACATTGCAATTCCACGTTATCCAAAATATTTAAGTCAATTCCGCCATGTACTGGGCTGCGACCCGGTAGTGGTTGCCGATACACTTGCCTACGTAACTTTAAGAGGCGGAAACGCATGCGGAAACACTTTGGATAGGTTGGATGTATTATCTGTAGCAAATTTTTCGGCTCCTAAACTTATTGCAACTTATGTTATGAACGAACCTTACGGATTAGGAATTGATAATAAAACGCTTTTTGTTTGCGATGGTTCTGCAGGATTAAAAATATATAATGCCACTGATCCGTTGAAAATTGATCAAAATATGATTTCCCATTTCCCTAACATTATAGCCTATGATGTAATACCGGTTAATGGAACATTATTTTTGATTGGAGAAGATGGTTTTTATCAGTATAATTATCAGAATTTAAACGATATACGATTAATAAGTAAAATTGAAATAAATCAACCTACCATGTAAGTCATGAAATTAAAATTAAAATTTTTGACAGTACTTATTCCGGTTCTTATGCTATGCACAAGCTGCGATAAATTGGATTTGCTGACTGAAGTTCCTCTTTGTATTGAAAAAGAAATCAAAGCAATAAAAAAGGAAGAAGTCAGAAATCCGCCTGCAAAGGTTTGGAAGTGGGAAATTAACGGTCAAACTTTTTATTATATCACTTCAGATTGTTGCGACCAATTTAATTTCCTCTATGATGAAGACTGTAATATAGTTTGTGCTCCTGACGGTGGTTTTAGCGGTATGGGCGATGGCAATTGCCCGGAATTTATGGGGCCAATTAAGCAAACTTTGGTTTGGGAAGATGACAGAAACTAACGGAAAATGAAAAGAAAAACATCTATAGCTTTAGTTCTTGCATTGATTTTAATCTTAATTTTCAGTTGTAAAAAAGAGAATACAGATTTGCTTATTGGCAAATGGAAGCTCGTAAAGACTTTTAGTTTTATGGGCGGCAATTATTTTCCCGAAATACAAGAACAGAGAATAGAAGAATACACAAAGAAAAAAAGAATCCTTTTTGATTTTGAAGGAAATGAAATTGTACGTTCAGACTATAAAGCAACTAACTCAATTATTAATGTTTTTGGAAAAGAAATTAATGGTGATCAATGGGATTTCAATATAGATTACTGGTTTGTAAATGACACGCTTAAGCTAAGACATTCCGGCGGTTTTGAATACTACGATGAATTTCTTATTCGAATTAAATAATACAAATTCAAAACCTATAAGCCTGAAAATATGAATTATTTGAATTAACAGAAAAAAAAACCAATAATAAATGTCCACTTATCTAATTTGTATCTTTGACAGAACTAAAAGTAAATGTAAATAATCTGGTGGATACAAAGCATTTAGAAGATATTATAATTGGTTGTTGCAAAAAAGAAAGAAGCGCACAAGAAATGCTATATCAACATTATTCAGCTAAAATGTATGCCGTTTGTTTATATTATTCAGGAAATAAAGAAGAAGCTCAGGATTTCTTGCACAATGGATTTATCAAAGTTTTTGAAAATATAAAACAATATCAAAAAAAAGGCTCCTTTGATGGATGGATGCGAAAAATTTTCATGAATACAGCACTTGAAAAATACAGAATTAATAAGAAACTTGAATTAGTAAAAAACGATGATGCACTTATGTTCATTGAATCAAATCAGGAAGACGCATTAAGTAAAATTTCATCTGAGCATTTGATTACCTTAATACAAGAGCTTCCGCCGGCCTACCGAATGGCTTTTAATTTATATGCCATCGAGGGATATTCACATAAAGAAATAAGTGAAATGTTGAATATTTCTGAGGGAACATCAAAATCAAATTTATCGAGAGCACGCGCAAATTTGCAACATAAAGTTAAAATCAATTTTGAGCTTAGCG
This sequence comes from Bacteroidota bacterium, assembly GCA_043804305.1. Taxonomy (GTDB): domain Bacteria; phylum Bacteroidota; class Bacteroidia; order Bacteroidales; family UBA12170; genus UBA12170. The sequence goes on along the minus strand of JAZDJM010000171.1, from coordinate 305 downwards.
AAAAAAGCTTATGAATCAAGAAAAAAGAAATATAGACCATCATTTTAAGGAAAAACTTATTGCCTACGAAGTTTCTCCACCTGATTCTGTGTGGAAAGGAATTGAAAAATCTTTAGGTAGAAAACGAAAAAAGGCAGTTGTGATCTTTTACCAAAGACTTGCCATAGCCGCAGCAATACTTCTTCTTGTAGCTTTTTCGTTCTATTTTATTAAATCGGAGAAAGTTGAAGTTGAAAACAAAATCAGTCAAAATCAAGAAAACGAAGTTAGTAAACCAAAAAAGGAAGCAGTTTTAGAACACAAAC